>QHXE01000101.1 GCA_003222835.1 Acidobacteriota bacterium
AGTTGCGAATGGTCCAGGGCGTGAGCGCGAGCGCGAATGCGATAGAGAAAACGGCACCAGCAACAAAGACGCGCGATATTTTGGCGTGCGGCGGCAGAGCGAAGCGACCACTGGAGCGCAAGCGTCCTCGCTTGCGAACATCAAACTTTCGCGCTGTCGTGCTCATTGCAAGCGAGGACGCTTGTGCTCCAGTCGCCGTTCGCGCTGCCACCGCACTCCAAATAGTCGTGATCACCAGCGTGAAACCAATCGCCGCAACGAACAGTCCGCAGTCGGGACGGAGTAGCACCGCGACGCCGCCAAGCAAGCCCGCGATGCTCCACCAAAAGAGTGCTCGCTTGAAATCGTTACGATTCTTCAGCGATCCCTCTGTGTCCTCTGTGGTAAATCCATTCCGAAATGCGAGTGTGGCCGCCAGGCACATCGCCACGACGAAAAAGTTCGTCGGCACTTCGGTGAGAATCGTCACCGCATAGATAGTTGTGAACGGACAGACAGCGGCCAGCGCCAGTGCCGCAATTGCGGTCACCTGTTTTCGTTTTTCATCCGGTTGCCAATAAAAGGCGAGCAAGGCCACCAGCGCGCACGTGCCGGTATCAATCAAAGCCTGCGCGATGCGCACGGCGCCGTTGTTGGTATGGCCGAAGATCGAATAGACGGCGGAGAGAAAGAGCGGATAGCCGGGAAGCCGGATATAAGAAGGATCGTAAGGCGGCGCGGTCTCATGCGAATAGACGTGCTGTTCGAGAGTGTTGCGCGCAATCTGTGCATAGATGCGCCCGTCATCAGGCGCATCATTGGGGAACCAATGCGCAAGGGCGACGCGAAAGCCAGCTGCGATGACGAGCAGAATGAAGAAAACAAACCACTTCTTTTGCGGCTTGAGCATTGCTGATGCCATCGGGGAATTCCATCTCGGAGGAGGACCAGTTTAGATGCGGCACTTGTGCCCCAATGGGGGCGGACAAGTCCTCGCTCTAAACGCTGTCAAAGGAGAGATAGTCACGGTTGCGCCTCGACAGTCGCTTTCCGTTCCAGCTTGCCCCATCCGACCACGGCGCCGCGAATCGCGGTGCTGACTGACTTCACCATGACGTAATACATCACTTGGCGATAGCAGAAGCGCTGAAGGAACAGCCACCAAAGCAACCGCCACTGTTCTTTGCGTTCCAGCGCGAAAGCGAAACCGGCGGCGCACCAATCGACTGCGAGAAACAGCGCGTAATAAAAAAGAACTTGCTGCAAGTTCGTGAACGAATAGACCGAAGGTTGCTGCCAGCGGTAAAAGAGACTCGAGAGCAGCGTGTAAACCAACATCAAGTCCATGATCGGAGAAATCAACGGAAATAGTATCTGAAAGATCCAAACGTTTGGCATCGCCACGAAACCCAGTGCGCCGTATCGCGGTCGCAGCAGGACATCACCGTGCTTCCATAGGCACTGCAGCGTGCCATAAGCCCAACGGAATCTCTGCCGCGCCAACATCCCCAGACGATCCGGCGCTTCAGTCCAACCGATGGCAGATTCTTCGTAACCGATCTTGTAACCGAGTTTGCGTATTTGCAGGGTAAGGTCCTGATCCTCGGCCAGAGTATCTGTGCTAAAACCGCCGCATTGGTCAATCAACTCGCGACGCCATGCCCCGACAGACCCGGGAACTACCGTGATGCAATTGAGACTGGCGAACGCGCGCCGATCCATATTCTGTGAAGTGATATATTCGAGTGCCTGCCAGCGCGTCACGATGTTGATGCGATTGCCAACTTTCGCATTCCCGGCAACGGCGCCGATTTGAGGATCGACAAAGCGCCGAGCCAGCGCTCGAATCGTGTCCGCAGGAAACTGCGTGTCCGCATCGAGCGCCACGATTACTTCGCCCTTCGCGTAACGCAAACCGAAGTTCAGCGCGGCGGCTTTGCCGGCGTTCGGCTCAGTGAACAAACGAACCAAGGGCTCTTCTCCAAAACATTCCCGAACGACTTCGCTGGTGCGATCGGCCGATCCGTCATCGACTACAATGATTTCAAAGCTTGGATAATCGGAAGTCAGCAAGCTGCGAATTGTGCTTTCGATTACCCGGTCTTCGTTGTACGCCGGAACGATGACTGATAAGAACGGCTCGTAATGTTCGCCTACGTGACCTCGCTCGCGGCGTCGCGATCGCGCCCATTGTGCAAATGCCAGGGCGCCGATCACGATCAACCGGCCCAAGCCCAGGACAATCCCGACTATGAAAGCCCATTGCAAGAGCCACCCACCAGTCGATAGCAACAGAAAAGCAATCGTATCGGTGCGCGTGTAAAAGTTCTGGCTTGACGGCAGCGCCGGCATCACTTGATCGCGCGTCCAGCCGCCCAGATCCGAAACCAGCACAAACTTGAATCCGCGCGCCCGCAGTTCGTGGATTAACCGCGGCAAAGCCTCAACGGTTGCCTCACGCTCACCGCCTGAATCGTGCAGCAATACTACCTGCCCGCGCGTCTCGGGGTTCTTGTCCATGGCGCGGTCGATGGTCCTTTGGACAATTTCATCCGCCGTGACGCCGGGCTTCCAATCGCCGGGATCGATGCGCAATCCTACCATCACGTAATTTAGCTTTTGCGCGCGGATGGCGGGCTCGACCTCTTCCGGTGTGTCGGCTTCCGCGTCTCCGAAATAGGGCGGGCGAAAGAGCACTGTCGAGCGTCCAGTGATCGATTCAATCAGTCGTTGCGTCGCGTTCAGTTCGTAATCGGTGAGGATTGCGGGGATTTCGCCAAGGTTCGGATGCGTAAAAGTATGATTGCCAATCTCATGGCCTTCGTTGATGATGCGCCGTAGCAAGTCAGGCTCTGCCTGTCCATGTTTGCCAATTACGAAGAAGGTTGCCGGCACGTTCTCCTGTTTGAGGATGTCGAGAAGGGCCGGTGTGTAGCTGGGATCGGGTCCGTCGTCAAAGGTCAGTGCGATCATTCCCGGATGATCTCCGGTACGCTCGATCACGTACGACGAAGGGATTTTCTGGTTGTCATAAATTTCTGACGCGATGAACCCTGTTTTTGAATCGACGTTCACACCGCGCTCGCCGTCGTGGGGGCTGGATTGCACCTGAAGCAATTCGCCCGTGCCTTCAAAATCCACCTCATAACCATAGACCATTCGCCTCAGCGCGTCGGGCGAAGGATTGGACTGATCGGTTCCGAAAACCGACCAGATCGATGGGTCCTCAGAACCCAGCCGCCACAAAGCGAAACCGGCCGGATGATAACCGCTGGCGGCGCGCATCTGGTTGAATGCGGTGACGCCGTCGAGGAACCAGACGATGTGATGCTTCTGATCTTCTTCGTCGTAGTCGTAATGTGGATTGCGTGTTTCGGAATCGAATTCGATTTGCGCTTCCGAGTCTCTGGCATCGATCAGCGCTTGCTGAAAACTAACTTCCTTCGCCTCCGATCCTTTCGTCCAGTTGTAGCCGTAGTTGCCCAGGATGATAATCGTTTTTGCGGGATCCAGCTCGTTCATCCGTCTTGACAAGAGATCTTCGAACCAATTCTGAGCCGCGACCGAGCCGAAATCTTTGTTGGCATAATGCTGATCGTAAGCCATAAGCATCAGGTAATCCGATGCAGCCGCAAAGTCGCGATAGTTCCATCCCTCACCATCGAAGGGTACGGCCTGAGCAACGATCCATCCGCGGGACTTGAACGCTGCGTACAACTCCTGCATGAAACGCAAGAGATTTGGCTGGGTGTCCTTGGTCGCTTCCTCAAAGTCAACACAGACGCCCGCGAATTTGTTCTGCTCGACAAACTCGGAGAGTGCATTTATCAGTCTCTGCCGGGAATTCTCATCGCCCACCTCACGCGCCAGTACGTCCGCTTCCCATTTCTCATCGTTAAGGTTCTGCACCATCGGCAGGATCGAAGTCTGGGGACGCTTTGAGCGAATCAAGTTTAAAGCCTTCAACGCCTGCCCATCGTTAAGCTCGTCGGCTATTGGTCGCTCATCGGGTTTGGCGTTAACAAGACGAACCCACTGCGGCAGGACCCAGTCGAGGTGATCGAGATTTCGCTCGAGTGACGAATAGCTGGATTCGTCCCAATCGATGTAGAAGCCGATGGCGAGTTGTTTGGCGTTGAAGCTCGCAGGCGCGGGCAGGGGCGTAGTTGCCGGCGGCGGGGCGACCGGCAGAAGTTCCGCATGCCTGCCCGGCACGCGCTTAACTTTCTCGTACGCTTTCTGCAATTCAGCCTGGGCTTTTTTCGCTTTGGCCTCGCGCGCGTTGGGCAAAGGCGCCGGGGGTTGCGGCTTGATGTCGGAACTGCGCGGCAAGTGTTGAAGCGGCCGCAGATTGAATCGCGGCAGCAGTGGATTGGACAACACACTGGAGATGAAGACCGCGGTCAAAGCGGTGATTATGACGCCTAACGCCAAATAAGTGCGACGCACGTGACGCCAGCGACGGCCGCGCGGGTCGTAGAAGACAGGGGACTTGGGCAAACTCTTTTCGGACACTTCACCACTCTTTCCGGCAACCGGGGATCACTTTTGAGTTGCGGGACGGTATTTGAATGTCTATAACGAAGCGCGGGTTGATAGTCAAGGCGAAGACCGTACTCCCTCTCCCGTTGGGAGAGGGCTGGGGTGAGGGTTTAGCTGCAAAGTCAACAATATATTTTTTCTACTCCGTTTGAGGATGCGAAAAGGGGAAGAGAAGTAATCTCCTCGTTTCTTTCTACTAGGCCCTCACCCCAACCCTCTCACAGAGGGAGAGGGCACTATCAGACGCAAAACCGGCCCGGCCTTCAGTACAAACTGAACCAGACCGAGCCGCGCAGATTTAGCCGCGCTGGTTACAAAACCGCGAGCGGTAGCGACGGGATCATATTCTCTCAGCGTATTTGGGAGGATCCGGTCGCTACCGCTCGCGGTTCTGTAACGTTACTTACGCGGTGAATGAAGAACCGCAACCGCAACTTCCCGTGGCGTTCGGGTTTGTAAACGTGAAGCCGCGCACGCCTTTGTCGTCCAGCACGAAATCACCCTGGCGCGACTCTTCTTCTATATTCAAACTATATTGAAATCCCGAACAGCCCCCCGGGACGACGCGGACACGCAGCCCGGCGGTTTCGGGCAAGCCTTCCTCGCTCGTCATAAACTTCCTAATCTCGTTTGCTGCCGGTTCCGTCACACTTAAACTTACGCCTGGTGCTGCAGGTGCCGCGGGCACTGCGGTTGCTGTAGGTGTTGTAGTTGCTGGATTCGCTGACATATTTGACTCCTCTTTGATCTCAAGAATTGCTTATTACTGATTACCTTCTGCGAAAGCAATCTTACTGGGATTTTCGCAAAACAACAAGCTCCGGTTTCATCGCCTCGATCGAGACTTGTCGCGCGACTTCTTCGGCTACCTTTCTCAGCGCCTGTGCTTGCGGCGATTGAGGCTGGCCAATGACCACGGGAACCCCTTTGTCGCCGCCTTCGCGCACTTCGATTCCCATTGGAATCGAGCCGAGAAACGGCACGCCGTATTGTTGGGCCAATTTCTGTCCGCCACCTTCACCGAAGATGTGGTAGCGAGCGCCAGTATCGGGCGCGATGAAGTAACTCATGTTTTCGATGACGCCGAGCACCGGGACTGCGACCGTTTCAAACATGCGCAGCGCACGGCGCACATCGATAATTGCGACTTCTTGCGGCGTCGTGACCAGCACCGCCCCTTGCACGGGCACGAGCTGCGCCAGACTGAGTTGCACATCGCCTGTTCCCGGCGGCATGTCCACGATCAGGTAATCCAACTCGCCCCACTTCACGTCGGAAAGGAATTGCTTCACCAGCCCGTGCAGAATTGGCCCCCGCACGATCATCGGCTTGTCGCCAGGTTGCAAAATAGCCATGGATATCAGCTTGACGCCGTAAGCCTCGACCGGAATCAATTTGTTGACGTCTACCTCCGGTCGCTCGCGGTCGACACCGAGCATGATCGGCACGTTCGGCCCGTAGACGTCCGCGTCCATCAAACCAACCTTCGCGCCGTCGAGCGTCAGCGCGACCGCGAGATTCACCGCAATAGTCGACTTGCCGACGCCACCTTTGCCGGACGAAACCGCAATGATGTTCTTGACGCCGGGGACGGAAACCTTATCACTGAGGCCACGACCCTTGGGTACCTCAGCGTCCATCGTGATGCTCACCGATTGCACACCCGGAATGGCGCTCACAAGTTCTTGCGCGGCGTTCTTCATCTCATCGCGTACGGGACAAGCCGGCGTCGTCAATACGATGCGAAAAGAGACGTTGCCTCCATCAAGCTTCAGATCCTTGATAAAGCCGAGCGTAACGATGTCTTTGTGTAGATCCGGATCCTTAATCTGGCGCAGTGCGTCAAGGACGATATTTTCATTTAGGCTCATTTGTTATTGAATGATTCCACGCGGGAGCGACGCAACGCAAGTTTGGAAGCATACTAATCCCTCGTCCGGCAACGCGAAGCAGTCTTGGAATTCGATTGCCGGGAAGATAATGTGCGAACGTACTCAACAACGTTGTCTTTCGCTGCGATGGTGCTACTACACGAAACGGCGGCAATAGTTTCTTTGGTAGCGCCGATCCGAGTATCGGTAAAAGACTGTCGAGCCTGTTATTTTTTACCCACTGTGCGTAACACTCAGACCAAGTCTTATTCCAGCAGGTGTTTCGTCGCTGCGGAGTTTGGGTCTGTAAGGAATCGGGGGCCACGTGTGTGGGTTATTTTGCTGGGCGGAAGAATCTCAAATCGTAGACCTGACCCCAATTTCTGACGATTCAAAAGTTCCAAATGGCTGAAGTTTGCGGTTACTGAACATTGGCAGTTGCGGCGATCACTCCATACCAAACACCATTGTCGCGAGCCTCTTGAGTGGCAGGAACATCATAAATAACGACCACTGTATCATTCGGCTCAAAGCTGAGTTTTTTACCGCCGAAGCCGCGCTCGTCATGCCGCGCACAATGTCCCATCCCACACCAGTTTCCGCCATTGAGATCTAACTTGTGTTCAAGACGGGCGCCTGCGGCGATTTCATTGAACGTGGGCGTGTTTACCGTGAACATCTGATCAGGATTTTGGAAAAAGGTTTCAGTTTGCCCTTTTCTCAAGAGCAAGGCACGCCAGGAAGCAGCACCCCAGCTATTTGAATCTTTCCAGAGCTTAATCGGCTTCTTGGATACATTTAGGATTTCTACGACGATGTCTCCAGCGCGCGAAACTTCCACTTTGCCGATCTTGACTAAGTTGCTAGTAGGTACGTCGCTTTCAATCATAGAATTCTCTGACGCGTTCGTCGATTTTACATTCAGCGTGCCTTCGGGCGACCCTGCTGAGGTGGTCGCCGTAACACAACCGTGAAGGAAGCTAAGGAATATTAGCAGGACGGGTAATGTCTTCATTGGTAGTTATTGCCGTCACTGAACGCTGGCAGTTGCTGCGATCACTCCATACCAAACACCATTATCGCGAGCCTCTTGTGTGGCGGGAACATCATAAACAACAATAACTGTGTCAGTAGGTTCAAAGAGGACATTGGTACCACCTAACCCGCGTTCGTTATAACGGGCGCAGTGACCCAACCCACACCAATTCCCCCCATTGAGATCTAACTTTTGTTCGAGACGCCCTCCTTCTGCGATCTCATTAAAGGTTGGCCGATTAACGGTGAAAATCTGACTAGGACTCTGGAAAAATGTTTCAAGCTGTCCCCTCCTCAAAAGCAAAACCCGCCAACATCCCGCCCCCCAGCTATTTGAGTCTTTCCACAATTTAATCGGCTTCTTCGACAGGTTTAGAATTTGTAGGGTGATGTCTCCTGTCCGTGTTGCTTCCGCCTTCTCAATTTTGACTGAGTTAATCGCCGTATCCCTTTCACTAATGAAACTGGCCGACGAATTCGTCGAGTTGGCGTTTACGTCCCTGGCATTTGCGCCTAAGCCTGTCGAGAGTTTCTTCGCCGTGACACAACCGGAAAGGACACCAAGAAGTGTTAGCAAGACGGGTAATGTGTTCATCGTTGTTACCTCAAAAAAAGCAAATCGCGGGCCTGACCCCTGACCCCAAGGACGCTTCCGACCCCAAGGACGCTTCGTGTCATCAACGTTGCTCTGAATTGAAAGAGCAATAGTTGTCGATAAACAATTCAACGCCAAAATCGGCGAGCCTCTTCAGAATATCCGACGAAAGGGTTGATGCTTGCATTTGCATCGGAATGAAAGTGGCCACACCAAAGTAGCACGTGATATTTGCGTTTGTAGGTTTCCAACGCGTTCCGGACCGGCCAAAGTTTTCCTAGAACGAAGCGCAGTCCATCCATGATTAGTTCTTCTCCTGATGCCAACCTAATGAACGAGTACCAGCGCCGGCTAACCCAAATCCAGCGAATGACTCAAATTAACAGATGAACGTGATTGACATCAGGCAATACGCATGAAGAAAGTGCGACAATTTATGTTTCTGAATCTCTAACTGTGAAAGGGAACTTCTGAAAGTGATCTTTGCATTTGAAGATCGTTTGCCGGTTATTGCCGCGCGTGATGACGTGATCGGGACCACCTTCGACTTCAGCACGCGCTTTTCTGGCCATGGCGCCGGCGGATTCTAGTCGGCGCCACTCCGCCACTCCAACAACGGTCAAGTAGAATCGCAAATCGCAGGCCTGACCCCATTTTTTCCTTTTCCTGTAATTTTCTAGTTTTCTTGACCCCAGTTTTCTTTAGTTTTCTAGTTTTACGAAGACGGTCAACCACTATTCTGTTGAAA
>QHXE01000429.1 GCA_003222835.1 Acidobacteriota bacterium
ATTTCGCCACCCCGGCTTCGGGTCAAAAGATAACATAATGCACTAGGCAGAAGGCAGTGGCAGCAAGCAGCAATCGGCAGGCCGATTGCGACAAATCGCTTGTCGTCGGCGAGTTCACGAATCCAGTTCAACTCAGTCGAACTCGGGAATCGACGACTGAAACTCATTTCATGCGCGCAAAGTCTGGTGTTAGAATGTCCTGGTCTTCTCAAACAGCCCGCGTTTCAATTGAGCGTCGATGACCGAAGAGCAGGAAGTCTTTTACAAGCACATCCAGAAGAAGGGTCTTAAGCGCACGGCGCAGCGCGATCTTATTCTCGACGTGTTTCTGCACACCGAAGGCCATATGTCCGGTGAAGACCTTTACCGTCTGGTGAGTGAAAGGGACCCGACGGTTGGGCAAACCACGGTCTATCGCACACTCCGTTTGTTGACTGACGCCGGCTTAGCGCGCGAGGTTCGCTTCGGAGATGGACGCGCGCATTACGAGCACAACTATAAGCACCAGCATCACGATCACATGATCTGTTCTGATTGCGGGAAGATCATTGAGTTCTATTCGCCCGAACTCGAAGCTCTTCAGGACGCGATGGCCGCAAAGCACAAGTTCGAGTTGACTTCGCATTTGCTGCGCATGATCGGAGTTTGCGCCGATTGTCGCCGTAACGTGCGCGAACAAAAACGGACAACCGGAAGAGGTGTGGTGGCCGGTTCGGCCATGGGCGCTGCCGGTCGCGGTTAGTTAATATCGCCAGAACAAAGACGGACCAATGATCACTATGTCGACTGACGACCACGCTTCGTTGCCCTCATCGCTGCGCTTATCTCGATATTTGACCCTGGCTTCAGCGTTGCTTGTTCTGCTTCTGCTGTTTGGTTGCCCCAGTGGAACTTCGAACAAGCCCATCGATGAAAAGTCTTCTTCGCCTTCCACGTCCAGTCCGTCGCCTAAAGGCGCTTCGGACTTTGACGGTGAGCGCGCCTTCGAGCATGTGCGTAAGCAAGTTGAGTTAGGACCACGACCACCTGGTTCGCCTGAACTCGAGAAAACCCGCGGATACATTATCGATCAATTGAAGTCGTACGGGTTGAAAGTCACCACCGATGAGTTTCATGCGAGGACTCCCGTAGGAGATCGCAAGATGGTAAACCTTACCGCCGAACTGCCGGGTGAATCTAATGATGTGATCATCCTCTCAAGTCATTACGACACCAAGTACATTACGAAATTCAAGTTTGTCGGCGCAGACGATGCCGGCTCGTCGACCGGCGCGCTTTTGGAACTTGCGCGCGTCCTGGCAGCCGGAAAAGAGAAGCCGAAGTTGACTTACTGGTTCGTGTTTTTCGACGGCGAGGAAGCGTTTTGTTTTGATTGGGATGAATGCCATAACCCGAATCCAGCCGATCCGAAGAATCCTTTGCCCGACAATCTCTATGGCAGTCGACACTACGTCGCGCAACTGGTCCAAAAGAAGGAATTGAAGCGGGTGAAGGCAATGATCCTACTGGACATGATTGGTTATAAGGAGTTGCGCCTTGGACGAGCAGACTTAGGCACTACCTGGTTGCAGGATGTCGTCTGGCAGACGGCGAAACAGATTGGTTACGGCGCGTACTTCGTAGATGCCCGCGAAGATGTCGGCGACGATGACCATAGTCCGTTCCTGAAAGCGGGCATCGACTCGCTCGACATCATTCAACTTGGCAGCTATTCCTACTGGCACACGAAAGACGACACCTTGGATAAAGTTTCGGCGAAGAGTTTGAAGATTGTGGGTGACACCGTGGTGGTGAGTTTGCCGAAGATTGAAGAGCGATTACAGAACCGCTCGCGGTAGCGAGCGGAAAGAACCCGACCGTTAGGGATGCGCATGGGCTTTGGTTCAGCACCTCCCTAATGGTCGGGTTTCTGCCTAATTGGGATCGCGAGCCATCATTCGCAGTTTATCTTCAATTGCGGCGCCTACTTCGCTGCAGCGTGCAGCTTTCGCTTCTCCGATCAAATCGTAAGTCAGCGTTTTACCTTCACTGAGGAGTCCCACCACCGCAGCTTCGAGCTGCTGCGCTGCCCGGTTCAATCGCGAGTCTTCGTGTCGGTTGCCCAGCCAGTCCAGCATCATCTGCACCGCCAGAATCGCCGCCAGCGGATTCGCCTTGTCCTTGCCGGCGTGTTTTGGCGCGCTGCCATGAATGGGCTCAAACATCGCGTGCTCGTCACCGATATTGCCGCCGACCGCAAGCCCCAATCCACCTGCCGTCGTCGCTCCGTTGTCGCTAATGATGTCCCCCACCAGATTTGGACCGACGACCACGTCGTACCATTCGGGATTGCGAATCTGCCACTGACAGAAGGCGTCAACGTAAGCGTAGTCGAGCGCAATATCCGGGAACTCGCGCTGGCCGACCTCGCGGAACACTTCACGGAAGAAGCGGTGCGCGCCAATGATGTTTGACTTATCCACGCACGTCACTTTGAGCTGCTTATTACGACGTTGCGCCAGATTGAAGGCGTAACGCACCACGCGTTCGGTCGCGCGCCGCGTGATTCGGATTGGCGTGACCTGACCGTCCGCGATCGAATTGGTCTCGCCTGTATAAGCATCCTCAGTGTTCTCGCGGATCACGACATAGTCGACTTTGTTTGGGTTCCAGACTTGGACCAATTCTCCATGAATCTTGTGCTTGACGCCCGGGTAAAGTTTCACGGGGCGAACATTAGCGTACAGATCGAGCTTCTGTCTGTTGAGAATTACCTGAGCGAATCCCGCCAACTGCGGCTCGGGATAGGGCTTGCCTGGCTTTGTGAAAACCGGTTTTCCCTCAACCTCATGTCCAACTGCCCCGAGCAAGATCGCGTCGGCCGCCTCACACTTTTCGAAGGAGCCCTCGGGCCATTCGGTCTCGTGCTCGACGTAGTAATGGCCGCCGCCGGGAATCTCTTCGATCCGGAAATCGATTCGACACAACGGGCTAGCGACGTTCAAAACGCGCAGCGCACACGACAAGACCTCCGGGCCGATTCCATCACCGGGCAGCGCTACGATGTAATAGGATTGCTTTGCCACTGGTCCTCTTGACGAAGGTTGACTATAAGGGACTCGAAGAAGAATCGACAAGAACAATATAATGCTGATGCCGTTTAGGAGCGGGCTACCGCCCGCTCGGTCGGGCGTTAGCCCCGACTCTAAACAATTCGAGGTCCCGGTGGCTTCCGTTACGTTTTCTTCCTCTGTGTCCTCTGTGGTAATAATCATGGCTCATGCTCGCCGCTGAAATCATCGCCATCGGTTCGGAACTACTCGCTCCCGATCGTACCGATACCAACAGTCTCTGGCTCACTGACAAACTGAATCGCGTTGGCATAGACGTGAAGCTCAAAACAATCGTCGGCGACGACGATGCGCGCCTGGAAGAGCTGATCAAAGACGCGGTGAAGCGTTCGCGTGTCGTCATCACGACCGGTGGGCTTGGGCCAACCGAAGACGACATCACGCGCAAGGTCGTAGCGCGTGCTTTGGGACGAAGGTTGCTGCTTGACGAGAATGTGCTCAATGAAATTCGCGCTCGATTCCAAAGTTTCGGCGTGACGATGCCGGAAAGGAATTCACGGCAGGCGATGGTGATCGACGGCGCCGAGGTCTTGCCGAATCCAAACGGCACTGCACCGGGACTCTATCTCGAACATGAAGGGTGTGCGATCGCGCTGTTTCCCGGACCGCCGCGTGAAATGAACCCGATGTTTGAAAATCACGTCCGGTCACGTCTGGAAAAGCTGGCTGGCGATCTGCGCTTTGCTCGTCGCGTGCTGCGCGTCGCGGGCATGGGCGAATCGGCAGTCGATGAAAAGATTGCGCCCATCTACACGCGCTACGAGAATCCGCAGACGACGATTCTTTTCAACAGCAGCGAAATCGAAATTCATTTGCGCGCGCACGGACGCACGGAAGCTGATGCCGAAGCTTTGCTGGACGATCTGTCTTTAAAAATCGAAGAGGCGTTAGGCAATTCGGTATTTTCATTTCGCGGCGAGACGATGGAAGAAGTCGTGGGAAGGCGTCTCTCGATTACCGGCTTTACGCTCGCGGTGGCTGAGAGTTGCACCGGCGGATTGATCGCTCAGCGGCTAACCAATGTGCCGGGCTCGTCAAAATATTTCATCGAAGGAGTGGTGACGTATTCAA
>QHXE01000430.1 GCA_003222835.1 Acidobacteriota bacterium
GTGGGTCGAAGCGACCAGCGCGTTCACGGTAATTAAGCCGAGCGTCGGCGGCGTGTCAATCACAATTACCTTGTAAAGCTTCTTGAGCGGTTCGATCCTATCTTTCAAACGAAACGGCGCATCAAAATCGCCTACCAATTTAGATTCGAGTTTCGCCAGGCTAATTCTCGAGGGAACTATGTCCAGGTTTTCGACGGACGTCTTATAGGCGTCTTATAGAGAGGCATCTCGCCCGCCATCTGCCCATCCATCATCAGCTCGTAAGCGGAACCATTAATGGACAGAGGATCCAGAAACGAGATGGAGCTATTAGCCTGTGGATCGAGATCCAGAAGCAGCGTCTTCGTCCCGCGCCTGGCAAAAGCCGCTGCGAGGTTGATTGCCGTGGTGGTCTTGCCGACCCCACCTTTCTGATTCGTGATTGCGATTATCACAGTTGAGGTCACATCGGCAGGTCGCTTTCAGCGCCGATCACGTCCGGCCACTCTTCCTCGCCGCCTTCGCCTTCAGTCTCGCCTTCGGTATCGATCGTGTTGCGAGATGCTTGAATTACTTCCGAGTCCACGTAGATAGGACAGTCAGCTCGCAGCGCCAACGCAATTGCGTCGGACGGCCGCGAATCAAGGCGCATCGACTCGCCGCTCTCTCCGGTCAACTCGATCACCGCATAAAAGGTGTTCTCGCGCAGTGAGGTCACTACGACGCGTTCGACTTTGAGACCTAGCTCGACGATTAGATTGCGCAGAAGGTCATGCGTCATCGGCCGCGGCGGGGCAATCTTTTCTATTTCCAGCGCAATCGCATTCGCCTCGTACGCGCCGACCCAAATCGGCAGCATGGTTTCGCTGTTTACATCCTTAAGAATAATGATGGGAGTTCCGCTATTCGGATCCATCATCAAAGCGCGAATCTTAACCTCGATTTCCATGTTCGCTACCCCGCTATTGTACACAATCTCGAACGTTCAAGGGGGCGGAAAGTATCTCGCCATAGAGACTGTTTGACTTCGCTTGAGTTACGCGCACGCGCGCGACCTGGCCGAGCAACTCCGCAGGCGCAGGAAAGTTTACCACCTTGTGGCAAGTCGAGTGTCCTGTCATGTCGTCTTCAGATTTTGAACTGGGCCGTTCGATCAGAACTTTGACTTGTCGACCAAGGTAGCGCTCGTAGACCTTCTGCTGAAGTCTTCTTTGGGTTTGTTCCAACTCGAGAAACCGCGTTGTCTTCTCTTCCTTGCTGACGTCATCATCGAGCCTGGCCGCCGGCGTGCCGGGTCGTTCCGAATATTTGAAAATGTAAAGCCCGTCATAACCGACTTGTTCGATCAATTTCATGGTGTCGCGAAAATCCGCGTCGGTCTCGCCTGGAAACCCGACGATGATATCACTGGTAATGGCCATTCGCCGGCGCGCATTCTTAATCGCTTCGATTCTTTTCAAATAATCGGTTGCGGTGTGGCCTCGTCGCATCATACGAAGCACGCGATCGCTGCCGGATTGCACGGGCAGGTGAATCCACTCGCAAAGATTGTCGTGCTCGTCGATTGCCGCCACGATGTCCGGATGAAAATCGCGTGGAAACGAAGTCGTAAACTTGATTCTCTCCATTTCGGTTGCCGCAACCGCTCTCAATAAACGGCAAAATGGCGTCGCGCCTTTGAAACCTTCGAGCCCAGCCTCAGTTCGCGGCCGATAACTATTCACGTTCTGGCCGATCAAGTAAATCTCGCGATAACCATGGTCGTGTAATTCCTCAATCTCAGCAACGATTTCGGATGCCGGGCGGCTCTTTTCTCGCCCGCGTGAATAGGGCACGATGCAGTAGGTGCAGAACTTGTTGCAGCCTTCGACGATGGGAACGAAAGCCACGTATTTTGAAGTACGCGCCGTTGCCGGCAAGTCCCACTTCTCGTCCTCCCCGCGCTCATCCAGGTCGATGATTCGACTCTCGCCAGCAAGCGCGCGGCCAATTAATTGCGGCAGGCGATCCGTCGCCCGCGTTCCGGCAATTAGGTTCACCCAGGGACTGCTATCGAATAAAGCCGGTCCCTCGAGTTGGGCCACGCAACCCATCACGCCGACAACCGGTTCATTATTGAGACGCTGGCGACGAACTTCGCCGATGCGAGTGAAAACTTTGTGCGCGGCGCGTTCCCGAACAGAGCAGGTGTTGAAGATTATTACATCAGCGTTTTCGGGCGAGTCTTCGAGATCAAAACCCGCGGCGTGCAGACGAACTGCAGCTCGCTCGCTGTCAGCGACATTCATCTGGCAACCGAATGTTTCGAGATAAACCGTCGCGCTCATGAATGGTCTCGTGATAACAGCCAGAGTCTAACAGATTTCGGCGCGTCGTTTCTATTGACGCGAATTTTGTAGTCCGCCAAGAATTGTACGTCGCTTTCATTCACACCCTGCTTTAGGAGTCTGTCGGGAAATCCCGTAGGGATGCAATGTTTATAGAAAAGCTCGAATCGATTGATCTCGGAGAGCCCATTTATGGGCGAACGATAGTCGGTTGCGCTCCTAAAGGAGCACCTACATCTCGATTGTGCCTACCCTTCTATAGACATTTCACCGCTACGCGAAAAATTAGTCTTTGTACCTCTCCGTGCCTCCGTGGTGCTTCTTTTCTTAGCAATTTCAACACGGAGACACGGAGATCACGGAGCCTACACGGAGAAATCCGATTTCCCCGACAGACTCCTGGTATGAATGAGAATTCCTGGCGCACTGGAATTTTGAGACTCTTGTCTCTCCTTCCGCTCGTTTCATCAAACAAAAATCCGGACGAAGACTGATTCGCTTGACGCCCCGCACCGCTCCGAGTAGGATCGGCATCTCGCTCTATGACTCTTAGCTCCCGATAGCCGGATGAAGTCAATCGGAGGATCCCAAAATGTCTTTCAACAAAATCATTCTGGTCGGCAACCTGGGCCGCGATCCTGAACTGCGTTACACGCCCGACGGAACGCCCGTTTGCAACTTCAGTTTAGCAACCAACGAGCGCCGCCGAGATCCCAAAACCGGAGAAAACAACGATGTCACGACCTGGTTTCGCGTTACGCTCTGGCGGCGTCAGGCTGAAGTTGCGTCTCAGTATTTATCGCGCGGCAAACCTGTCTACATCGAGGGCCGCCTGCGCGTTGAAGAGTATACCGATCGCGATGGCAAACTGCGGCACACGCTCGAGGTGACGGCCACCGACATGCAGTTCATCGGCAGCGCTGCAAGACCTGATGAGGCGGGCGGGGCGCCTGCCAGAGCAGCGGCGGCTGGCACGAACTCGATGCCCGAGCCGTCCGACGGCAGCGATGACGAAGTGCCGTTTTGATTCGCTTTAGACTAGGCGCAAACAAAGTGTCTGATCAAGCCCTGTTGACGCGTAGCGTCGTCATGAATTTAGCCCGGCGTTTTGACGCCGGGTAGGGATCGACGAAACATTCGTCGCCTCGCGACGGCTGAAAACAATTTGAGATATTGTGGAAATTAGCTCCCCGGCGTTGAAACGCCGGGCTAAAGTCAGACCGACGCTACGCGTCGAGGACACTTATTCAGAGCTTCCTAAAGTTTGTCGGACATCGTTTCCCACTTGCCCATCTGTCGCAACTTGCGGTAGCGACGCGACAAGCGGTCTTCCAGATTATGCGTAATTGATTCGGCGAATCTCGTGGAGAGAGCAGCCTCAAGCAGTCGAGCGGCTTCATCATGAGAGTTATGTGCTCCACCATCGGGTTCTTCAATCACTTGATCGACAATCTCTTCGCGATGCAAATCCTCGGCGGTAAGTCGCAACTGCTCAGCGGCTCGTGCAGCCTGGCCTGAATCCTTCCAGAGAATTGCGGCGCAGCCTTCTGGCGAGATTACCGAATAGATCGCGTTTTCGAGCATTAGGATCTGATCGCCGATGCCGATCGCCAGGGCCCCGCCGGAACCGCCCTCACCAATCACGGTCACGATCACAGGAACGGTCAGCTTGGCCATCTCCCGAAGGTTGTAAGCGATTGCCTCCGCCTGTCCGCGCTCTTCGGCATCGATGCCCGGATAGGCGCCGGGAGTGTCTATCAAAGTGAAGATGGGCCGCTCGAATTTTTCCGCGAGTTTCATGGCGCGGATTGCCTTGCGATAACCTTCGGGCTTGGGCATGCCGAAGTTTCGAAATTGCCGCTGCTTCGTATCGCGTCCTTTTTGATGACCCACGATCAGTGCGGGCATCCCATGAAAACGCGCGAATCCGCACACAATTGCGCTGTCGTCTGCAAAACGCCGATCACCGTGAATTTCCGTGAAGTCTTCGAACAAACGCTCAATAAAATCGAGCGTATGAGGACGGTCGGGGTGGCGGGCGAGTTGGACTCGCTCGAAGGCGGTCGCAAGGTGTTCTTCGGCCTTTTCAATTTCCTTTGCCATGCCAAACTTATCCTGCGCCACTCGCGGCCACAGCTCGCGTGAGAGCGGCAAAACCTTCCCACCTCACTTCGCAGCTCAGACTATGCAAAGCGGCTTCGATCTCCGCGCTGCCCTGAACCTTTAGGGAAGGATGCGCTCGCATGCGCACCAAGTTACCTTCCGAGATCAATTCAACAAAGACGTCGCAGTCCCCCCTTGTCTGTTCCAGCAGATTCTTGATTGATTCGCAAAGTTGCGCATAGTCACATGCGGCCGGAAGCCGGATGACCAGTTCTCTGGCTTTGTGTTGCAC
>QHXE01000431.1 GCA_003222835.1 Acidobacteriota bacterium
GCTCCCGTCGCCCCAGCATGTTATAAAGATCGGCCGATGCTCGATCTCAAACCAGCAACCTTCGAAGAATTCGAACGCGAAGCCGAGCGTGGCAATGTCGTGCCTGTCGTGCGCAGTGTGCTGGCCGATTTGCAGACGCCGGTGGGCGCGTTTTTGCGACTTGCCGATAATGCGCAATACGCGTGTCTGCTGGAATCGATCGAAGGCGGTGAGCGAGTCGCTCGCTATTCGTTCCTGGGCGCGAATCCCTGGATGGTTGTGCGCGGGCAGGGCGCTGAAACTATCGTAGAGAAGAACGGCGCGCACGAAGTAATTGGGAAAAACGCGATCGATTTTCTGCGAGAATATTTTCACGATCAAAAACTTGCGCGCCGAGGCGGACTGGCGCCGCTTTCGGGGGGAGCGGTTGGCTATCTCGGTTACGATGCGGCGCGTTGGTTCGAGCCGGTCCTTGATGTTGACGGGCCGATGCCGCGCCAAACCAATGACGCTGTCATGATGTTCTTTCGTAATATCGTGGCGTTCGATCGCGTTCGGCTCCAGATGGAGATCACGTCGATAGTCTTTACCGACGAAGCCACCGGCGATCGCGCCCGGCTGCACGAACTCTACGATGGCGCGGTCGCCGAGACTGAGAAGATTGAGAAGAAACTGTACGAGGAAATAACGGTAGCGGCTGACGTGCCGCCGCGCACCGGCGAGACTACAGTTCATTTTCAATCGAACTGGCCGCGAAAAGATTTCGAAGCCGCTGTAAACAGCGTCAAAGAACACATTGCCGCGGGCGATTGTTATCAGGTGGTGATCGCCCAGCAGTTCACCAAGCCGACGCCGGCGGAACCGCTGTCGATTTATCGCACGCTGCGGGCGACGAATCCATCGCCGTACATGTACTTTCTGCGTTTGGGTGATGAGACAATTATCGGAGCATCGCCCGAGATGCTGGTGCGCTGTCACGATCAGCGGCTTGATTATCGGCCTATCGCCGGAACCCGCAAGCGCGGCGCGACGGAGACCGAAGACTGGATGCTCGCCGAAGAAATGCGCAATGACGAGAAGGAAGTCGCGGAGCACACGATGCTGGTTGACCTGGGCCGCAATGACTTGGGAAGAGTTTCAGATTACGGCTCAGTGAGGGTTGAGGAGTTAATGAAGGTTGAGAGCTACTCGCACGTGCAGCATCTGGTTACCAGCCTGCGCGCGCGCTTGCGCGACGATCTTGATCGCTTTGACGCGCTGGCGTCGTGTTTTCCGGCCGGCACGGTAACCGGTGCGCCCAAGATTCGGGCGATGGAAATAATTCGTGAACTCGAGCCGGAGCCTCGGGGCGTTTATGCCGGCGCGATCCTTTACGTCGATTACGCCAACAATCTCGACTCGTGCATTGCGATCCGCACCATCGATTTGCGAAACGGTGTGGCTAACGTGGAAGCAGGCGCGGGCATTGTTGCCGATTCCGTTCCTGAGCGTGAGTATGAAGAATGCGTTAACAAAGCGCGGGCATTGTTTCGGGCGATTGAGCTGGCTGAGAAGGGATTGTAAAGGCATGATATGATGTCCGAGAAGGAGAGCAACAATGCCCCAAGTAACCCTGGAGATTAGCACCGAGGAACTCAAGGCTTTGATTCTTCAGTTGCCGCCTGAAGATTTACTCACGATCGCCAATGAGGTCGAGGATCGCGCCGAAACGATCGCGATGATGAAACTCTCAGAAGCAGCGTTTGAGGAATGGAACGAGCCGGAAGAAGACATCTACGATGCCGACACCTAAACCCGGCGAGGTTTGGCTGGTCCGCTTTCCTTTCACCGATCTCACGACGACTAAACAAAGACCTGCATTTGTAGTAGCCACTCACGGCGAAGATATCATCGTGGCCGGAATCTTTTCGCGCGTACCTGCGAAGTTGCTGCGACTTGGATTCTTATTGATGACCAAGAGAGTGGATTTGGACAGACCGGACTCAAGAAGACTTCAATACTCAAGGCAGAGAAGCTTGCCGTTATCCACGAGTCGGTCTTCCAAAGGAAATTGGGGAAACTGCCGGCTGACTTCGGGGTCCGCGTTCAGACTGCGCTCAAGAAGGCGCTGTTATTAGTCTAGTCAATTGGAGAAACAGAGGGCGATCTTGAACAAACACAGTTTTTTGGCGATTCTCCTCGCGCTCAATCTTATCGGCGTTGTAGTCACGCAAGGCTACGGTCAAAATCCCACGCCGAACACTGAGACATTGAAGAAGGCGAATACTCGTCCGGCAGAAACGAAGACCACTCAGGCTGATCCCTTCGACGAGGCTTCCGTTGAGAAGATGTCCGCACAGTGCGTGACGCTTGAGACGGAGCAGGGTTCGATCGTGATCGAAATGCTGCCGGGAAAAGCGCCCGAGTCTGTGCGCAGCTTTCTCAATCTGGCAGCGACCGGCGCCCTGGATACGACAACCTTCACCCGAGTCGTGAAAGACTTTGTGATTCAGGGCGGCAATCTTTCCACCAGCGAGAGGTGGAGCGCAGAGTTGGCAGCGCGAATGTCGCGTCGCCTCCCGGACGAGCCAAGCGACGTAAGACACGTGCGCGGAATTGTTTCGATGGCCCGCAGCGACGTTCCGAACAGCGCCACGACGCACTTTTTTATTTTAGTTGGTGATGGACCACATCTCGACGGCAGGTTCAGCGCATTTGGCCGGGTCACGAAGGGATTGGAAGTGGCCGACGCAATCAATCGCGCGCCGTCTGAAGGCGAGAAACCGATGACGCCTGTGCGCATCAAACACGCCGGCGTGGCTCAGTGTCAGAAATGAAGGACCTTGTGATGACAGGACTCGATCGCGGCTGTTTAGAGTTCAAGCTTTAGCTTGCGGCTTCGTGGAAAACAACCTAAAGGTTGAACTCTGAACGCTTGTATCAGAAGCCTCGGAATGAGGCTCAATGATCTCATGCGACGGCGACGAAATATCAGAAGCTCACTTATTCAGTTCACCATTCTAGGTCTGTTGTTGGCTCTTTGCTCGTGCGAGGGTGCTGAGAAACCAACGCCGGAGGCAGCCAAGCGCTTCTTAAAGCTTCGCGGTTATGAATTCGACGAACCGTCTTTCTTCAAAGCGGCGGCGGCCGGCGACGTGATGGCCGTCAATGGGTTTCTTAGCGCCGGCATCAATCCGAACGCCAAGGATGAAAACGGCGACACGGCTTTGACAGCGTGTGCAGCGCGCGGAGACTTGCAAATGGTAAACGCTCTATTGAGTGGCGGTGCGGACCTTAATGCAAAAGGCAGAAACAATTGGACGGCATTCCTGCTGGCGCTCGAACGTGAACATGACGATGTCGCAAATGCCTTAGCGGGACAGCCGAATCTGGATCTAAGTGCCGAGACACCGAATGGAATGACGGCCCTAATGTTGGCTGTTTGGCATCAACGTGAAGGGCTGGTGCGCAAACTCTTACAGCGTGGCGCCGACGTCAATCATCAGGACAAGGACGGTGATGCCTCGGCTCACGGCGCGGCGTGGTTTGGAAATGCGAGGATTCTCGACGCACTTCTAGACGCCGGCGCGAATCCAAACGTCAAGAACAAACTCGGTGGAACTGCATTGATGTGGGCGGCGAGCTACGGCCAGGACGAAACGGTTCAGATACTCTTAAGCAAAGGCGCCGATCCTCGGATTAAAGACAACGACGGCGTGACCGCAGCAGGTTGGGCTGCGAAGAATGGGCGAAGTAATCTGGCGATCATGTTACGCGAAGCGGAGAAGCGAAAGGAATAGACAGTGTTCAGAGTTCAAGCTCTAGCTTGTCTCTTCCTGGCCTCGGCAACCTAAAGGTTGAACTCTGAACATGGATTTCCAGGCTCGATGATAAATCGAAAATAACAGTGCTCTTAGTAATCGACAACTACGATTCGTTCACTTACAACCTCGCGCAGTATCTCGGTGAACTGGGCGAGCGGATCGAGGTGCGCCGCAACGATGAAATAACCATTGAAGAGATTGAATCGACGATCAGGCCAGATCGA
>QHXE01000432.1 GCA_003222835.1 Acidobacteriota bacterium
ATTTCTTCTCGACGCGATGCGATGACAACGCGGGCGCCCGCGGTCGCAAGCGCTTCGGCGAGCGCTCGCCCGATACCCGTGCCGCCGCCGGTTACCAATGCCACCTGCTCGCTGAAATGCTTGGTTTTAGGCATCGCTACTTCACTACGAGAATCGCGGCCGAACGTGCCGGCAATTCAAACTTGATCCGTTCATTCGCAACCTGAACGTCCGGCACGCTACCCAGCCGATCCCTCAGATTCGCGCCATTAGGCAACTTTGTTTCGGCCACGCTGAATTCCACCATCGCCGCCTTGACGCCGTTGTTAAAGGCAACGATGACCGCGGACTTAGTCGTGTTGCGCGCATAGACATATTGATGTTCGGTCGCCAACAGATTCAGCAAGTTGCCACGTCGCAAAGGTTCGAGTTCAGCGCGCAATTGGCCCAACACTTTCTGATGTTCGAAAACGGATCTCTGTTTTTCATTCCGGGTCGTGAAGGCGTTAATGCCGTCTGCCGGAAATCCGCCCGGAAAATCTCGCCGGTTGTCAGGATCGTCGCCGCCCTGCATTGCAATCTCGTCCCCGTAATAAAGCTGCGGCGTCGCCATCTTCAATCCTTCTATTGTTGCGCCGGGTTCGTTCAGGAATCGTTTCAGGTCATGATTCCCGATGAGCAGGACTAAAACATTTGCGTTTGGATAAAGAGGATCGCTGGCGAGAATTCTTGGCAGCTCGCGAATGTCCTTGCCTTCCGCAAACGCGCGCCGCAACGGATACATCAGAGGAAAATCAAACAGGGTATCGAGCCCGTCATCGACGCCGTCATAACGCGCTCGCCCACCTTGAAAAAATGAGGTGTGCGCGACATCGCCGTCCAGAACTTCGCCGACGACATTCACTTTCGGATACTCACGCTTGATCGCCGCCATCCACTCGCGCCAGAAAGTTCGCGGCACATATTGAAAAGTATCCTGCCGGATCGCGTCGAGGCCGGTGACGCCGATCCACCAAAGGGTGTTTTGGATTTCGTACCGCGCAACTTCCGGATCGTTCTGATTCAAATCCGGCAAGATGTCGACGAACCAACCATCGAGAGTATCACGCTGAACTTGAGGCGTTGAGTGGGGATCGCGAACCGACCACGTCTGCCACACGTTCGCGAGATGCTTCTGTGCGGTGCCGTTAAACCAAGTCGGCGTCGGCGGATCGTTTACCCAGGGATGATATGGCCCAGTGTGATTCGCGACTTGATCCTGGACGACTTTGAGGCCGAGTAAGTGCGCCTTATCCACCAACTCGCGCAGTTTCGCGAGCGTACCAAAATGTTCTTCGACGCCGTAGAAATCCACTGCGCCGTAACCGTGATAATCGGTAATCTTCCGCCTCGGGCCATTCGGTTGATCGGGATACTGCTCGCGTTCATTCAGATGATTGACATTGTCATACCACGGTGTCAGCCAAATCGCCGTTACGCCGAGATCCTTCAAATAAGTCAGATGCTCGATAATGCCTTCAAAGTCGCCGCCGTGGTAATAGCGCGGTTTTGAACGGTCGTATAGACCTTTCGATTCCGGCGGATCGTTGTTCGAAGGATCGCCGTCACTGAAACGATCGGTCATGATCAAGTAGATCACGTCGTCAGTCGAAAAACCTTGAAATCGGCCGGCGCGCGCCAACGGATTCAAGATTTCAAAGTTCGCTTCTGTTGATCCCCTTCCAGTTGTGATCCGCAGTTGACGATTGCCCGGCTTGGCGAGCCGGCTAATCTCAACCTCGACGAACAGGTATGTTCCCGTCGCGTTAAGTTTGACCGCGCCCGCTCGCAGCCCTTCGCCCCGAATCTCCACGCGTGCATCACGCAGATTTCGCCCGCGAATCAGAACCCGAACCGGATTGATCGAATGTCCGGCCCACCAACCGGGGGGCTCGACTTTTAGAACTTCAGGTGCTTGCGCGTGGACTGACGAGGTGCTCGCCAAAAAGGCAATACCGGCAAAAAACGGGAGCAGCGAAAAATGTAAACCTCGCTTCATTCTTTGTCCTGATCCAATCTGATGCTACCAACTTCATGCTTCGGGGTACGGCCGTAGGTTTCGGTTAAGTCACGGAGTCTCTCGCCGTGAATATCCGTTAAGTCTTCTTTCGCAAATCGCCAACTCCAATTGTCCTCGGTGCTGTTGGGCAGATTCATGCGACCTTCGGTTCCAAGCCCGAGCAAATCCTGCAGTGGAATGATCGCAGTGTCGGCCACTGAGGCAAATACTGCGCGGATAAAATCCCAATGAATGTCTTCGCCTGAGGTATGCGGACACTTCCCAGCAACCAAAAAATCAGCGAACGCATACGCCTCGTCGCCCAGATCGCCGATGCCAAAAGGACTGGGTAGCGACGTTGGATGAAGCAAAATTCCGCTGGCTCTGGGAAAGGTCATCGGGCGCTTGTCACCAGAACATCGGGGCCTGGATAACTTCTTAATTAGATTTGCGAAAGCCTCGAGTGCCGACTTATTCACGACCGTCCGCGCCGTGACGACGGGCACACTTCTAACCTTCCTTTCCAACTGCCTCCGACTTTCTGCGGCCGGCCTGCGTTAAAATTCCACTTTGCCGTTAAGCATTAAGCTTGATACGTCTACCTTGAAGTTCGTAATCGGATTTATCTGATTATCCGTCAAGTTGATCACGAGCTGCCTATTCTCAGGACCGAGCAGTGGCGCTCCATGGTCATCCAAGCGTAGAAAATAGAATGTCGCTTCGTCCCCGGGCGCCTTAGGTGGGACGAAATAGATCAACTGCCGCCGCTCGCCGCGCTCGTTTGCGATATAAACATAGCGCTGCAGGTCTGCCAGCCGGCCTCCTTTGAATAAGGTGTAGACCGCATCGGCGCCCGGAGTGTTCGTTGATTTAGAGCTCAAAGTTATTACGTAATTGTTCGCGCAGGCGGGACACTCCAGCAGCCCCTTGGTCCGCGCATCGAACGACGCGCGCTCCTGGTCGCTCATCTTCCTATCGCTCTCTAGCTGTCTTAGCCTAACCAAGGCCTGACGCACCGGTAAAGCCGAACGCAAACGCAACGTAAAAATGAAATCGACGGGCGCCTGACTCGTCACTTCGGTCTGCGATTGAGAGGCGGCGCCGCTGGAGACGCCGGAATATGAGCCAGCGGCAACCTGCGTCTCTTTATCGAACCTTATTCGAACTTCGTTCCGGATTGCCCAGGGCGGATTGTTCAATATTGCTTCCGCCTCGGGCTTCGACCACTGCGTGTACGGCTTGTTGTTCCAGCTTGCTTGAGCCGCTATTGCACCCGCGCAACTAACGAGTGCAAAGATCAACCCGAATGTTCGTAAATTACTCAGCATAAAGACGCCTAAAACTCTAAAGCCGGTATTGATTGGTCTCGCAATCAACGACCACTTCAGAAATCAAACGGTTAGCAATGCTTAGTAGCCCAGCATTCAGAATTCAACTTTACCATTCAAGACCAACTTGGAGACATCGAATTCGTATCTTTCGGGGATCGAATCAAGCGCCCAGCCAGTGCGAAGATTCTTCGCTTCAAAGATGAATATGAGACTCTTATTTCCGGTCGTCAGCAAAGGCTTACCACTCTCATCAAGCCGCGGGAAAAAGAATGTTGCTTCGTCTTCGTCGTGCTTGGGCGCGACAAAATGAACGAGTTCACGCCTCTGGCCACTTTCGTTAGCTAGGTAGACCCTCTTCTCCAGTAAAGAGAAGCTGACGTTCTTTAGATTACCAATGCCGCTCTTCATCTGATGCTGCGAAACCGGTGGTCCAAGCGTAATGATATAGTTTTGAGCACACGCCGGACAGTCCATTAAACCCTTCATCCTTGTATCAAAATCGGCGCGATCTTCCTGGCTCATTCCGTCATACTTTGCTTCGATCTGTTTGAGACGAAGCAGAGCCTGACGGATGGGCAAGGCTGACCGCAGACGCACGGTTACGCCAGGAAGATACGCAACGGGTGTGCTTTCTCCTGTAGTTGGGCTCGCCTGCACCACCTGCGCCCACGGAGAATCGCTTGCAATCTTGATGATGTCATCCTTGGTCCAGTGTGAATACGGCGTTTGCCATATGTTCTGTGCCTCTACTAAGAGTACAGTTGCGGCCAACAGTATCTTAATGACGATCCACGGATACCTTTGAAAGCGTCTCATCATTGATTCGCTTTAGAAGTTTTAATCAATTCAACTAGTTGTTGGAATCGTCTGGCGCATTACTTCGGCGACTGACCCAGCAACTGCTGAGTGCGCAGTTTTTCGTCAAGTATGCGCTCCCGCTCAACTTGTTTCTCGAGGGCCTCTAGTCTTTTGAATTCTGCCAGCTCAGCTTGTGCCTTATCGGTCTGTTTCAGCCTGGAATACGCGAGAAACAATTGATAGTGAGCCTGCGTCAGCGTCGGCAATTTACCAATCACCTTCTCCAGCCGCGCGATTGCTTCGGGATAATCGCGTCGCTTCAGCGCGAGTCTAGCATAGTCATAGAGCACCGGCACCTCGTCGGGCGCCAACTGAAGAGCGTGTTTGAGCGGCGCCTCTGCGTCATCCAGTCGGCCTTGCTCTATGGCGACGTAGCCGAGACTGGATAGAGCATCGATGTGATCCGGATGAGTGGCCACGAACCGTTCGAGAATTTCTCGCGCCCTCTCGAAGTCTCCCGCGGCGCG
>QHXE01001126.1:0-911 GCA_003222835.1 Acidobacteriota bacterium
TATCACAACGACGGCAACGGAAGCTTTTCCGAAGTAGCCCTCGCAGCCGGTGTGGCTTTTGATCCGGACGGCAATGCGCGCGGTGGCATGGGTGTGGACGCGGAGGACCTCGACGGCGATGGCTATTTAGAGATTTTTGTGGCGAACTTTTCCGACCAAACAAACGCGCTGTTTCACAATGACAAAGATGGATTGTTTACTGAAATCACCAACAGCGTCGGTCTGGGAGCGATTAGCTTTCCGATGAGCGGTTTCGGTTCTCGCTTCTTTGATTACAACAACGACGGTCTGGTTGATCTCTTCGTGCTCAATGGTCATCCCTTTGAGCCCATTAACAAGATTTTTCCACACGTTACTTACACCGAGCCGCCCTTTTTGTTTGAGAATACCGGCAAGGGATTTCGCGAAGTCGCCGCCGAGCACGGCGCTCCACTAAAGAAATTCTACTCGGGGCGTGGTCTCGCCGTCGGTGATTTTGATAATGACGGTGATTCAGATCTCTTGCTGATAAATGTAGGAGAACCGCCCGCGCTCTTGCGAAACGATGGCGGCAATCGGAACCACTGGCTGGGTATAGCCCTGACAGGAACGACCAGTAATCGCGATGGCATCGGGGCGAAGGTGACCGTTACGGCTGGTGGACGGCGAAGAACCAAACAACGGTTGGGTGGCACAAGCTATTGCTCAGCATCCGACTCGCGCCTGCTCTTCGGATTGGGAGCTAGCGCCGTGATAGATGAAGTAAACGTCAGGTGGCCCAGCGGGCAAATCAGCACTCTAAAGAATGTCAGGGCCAATCAGTATCTGGCGATTAAGGAACAACCGACGAAGAAGCGTTCTTTGTAATTGTCACGTCATTCTTCGTGCGTCATTTCATTTTGGGGCGGTCGAGTTGGCAACACCCTCTCCTT
>QHXE01001126.1:976-1396 GCA_003222835.1 Acidobacteriota bacterium
CAGTATTTCCCTGGGATCGTGTGAAGAGAGATAGCTGCCTCCGGCAGTCTTCAGCCGGCTTCGTTTCACGCCTCCAGCTTGCCACGTGATTACCGTGCCGACCGCCGCGGGATTACTCTTGGTGGCGACCAGTTGCAGACCGATCCAGTTATTCTTGTTGCCGCCTTCGTTACGAAGCAGCAGAGGAGCCTCGCCGTTGTTTGAAATCAGCACGTCGAGATCGCCGTCGTTATCGAAATCGCCAGTGGCCATGCCGCGGCCGGAAAACTCCTTGCTGAAAACGGCGCCTGATTGCGCGCTGACGTTCTTGAAAGCGCGACCGGTATTCTCAAACATCAACAAGGGCTCTTTGTACTTCACGCGGGTGGTGCGCATCTCGATAAAGTCGTCAGGATGGCCATTTACCAGGAACAGATCGGG
>QHXE01000433.1:0-956 GCA_003222835.1 Acidobacteriota bacterium
GCGGCGTCGATTACCAAGGCGCGCGATCCACCTGTTCCTACATCAATCCCAAGGAACTTCATAGATGATTGTTTCTGGTACGACTCTCTTAACACATCTTAGCGTGACAGAACCGCGGTTACCACGGAAACCCGCCACGCATCTCTCCTTGAGCCACGACCGGATTTGGGTTCGATCCCTTCGCAAGTTGTTTTATGATCCGCTACCACCACCCCAGCGGGGCTGCCCCGCTGGGGACCCCGGTTCGCTCGCGGTTCTGACACGACGGGTGATAATCTAGACGGCATCGCTCCATCATTTCATCCATCCAAGAGGAAGAATATGAATCGCAGAACGTTTGTCCGCAAGGGCGTCATCGGAGGCGCCGGCCTGGCCAGCGTGAGTCTCGCAATCTCGGAAACATCGATTGCTTCATCGTCAGCGACCCTTCCGCCGCCGGCATTCGAGCTTGGCTCATTCGCTCGCCAGGAAATATCTCGATCGTATCGACGACATCGATAAGCATGGACCCGCGATCAATTCCATAATTGAATTGAATCCGGATGCGCTTTCAATTGCGACAGAACTCGATAAGGAGCGAAGAGCAAAGGGAGCGCGCGGGCCGCTGCACGGAATACCCGTACTTATCAAGGACAACATCGACACGCACGATCGCATGACGACCACGGCGGGCTCGCTCGCCCTGGGCGGATCGATTCCGCTACAGGATTCATTCGTCGCAAAGAAGCTGCGCGATGCCGGCGCAGTGATTCTCGGCAAGACAAATCTGAGTGAGTGGGCCAACTTTCGTTCCAGCCATTCAACCAGCGGCTGGAGCGGGCGCGGCGGGCAAACGAAAAATCCTTACGTGCTCGATCGCAATCCCTGCGGTTCCAGTTCCGGAACGGGCGCAGCGGTAGCCGCGAACCTCTGCGCTGTTGGGGTAGGGACGGAAACGGACGGCTCGGTTGTCTGTC
>QHXE01000433.1:1063-5852 GCA_003222835.1 Acidobacteriota bacterium
GCGCGCTCACCGGCATCGATGCGCGTGATAATGCAACGAAAGACAGCCCCGGCAAATCGTTCGCTGACTACAAAAAGTTTCTCGATGCGAACGGATTAAAGGGTGCGCGCATCGGCGTGCATCGCAAGGGGTTTGCTTTTAATGACGCAGTCGATAAGTTGATGGGCGACAGCATCGACATCATCAAGAGACGTGGCGCTACGGTCATCGATCCGGCTGATATTCCGACGCAAGGCAAATTCGACGATTCAGAGTTGGAAGTGTTGCTGTACGAATTCAAAGCCGATCTGAATTCGTATCTTACTTCCCTCGGACCGCGCGCGCCGGTGAAATCCTTAAAAGAGATCATTGATTTCAACGAACAATATAAAGATCGCGAGATGCCTTATTTTGGCCAGGATCTTTTCACCAAGGCGCAGGCGAAAGGTCCGCTCACCGACAAGCCTTATCGCGATGCACTAGCGAAGAACCATCGCATGTCACGCAAAGAGGGCATCGATTTTGTGATGGATAAGAACAAACTCGACGCCCTGATTGCGCCGACCGGCGGGCCGGCTTGGACGACCGACTGGATCAATGGCGATCATTTCGCCGGCGGCTATTCGACTGCGTCGGCTGTCGCCGGCTATCCGCATATCACGGTACCGGCGGGTTATGTTCGCGGCTTGCCGGTGGGCATTTCGTTTTTTGGCCGCGCCTGGAGCGAGCCGACGTTGATTAAGTTGGCGTTCGCATTTGAACAGGCGACCAAGGCGCGTCGCGCCCCGCAATTTTTATCGACGGCAAAGTTGGATTGATATTTGAATGCGCCGGCAGCAGCGTCATCGATGATGGCGCTCTAGATCAAGCGGCCCTTCGGCGGCGGCGCACACCGTGCTTTTGCTCGATGGCTTGATCCATCTCTCTAATCGTCTTCGCGAGAAAGTATCGTTCGCCGCAGTTGGGACATTCTTCGGCAGGAACATCGGAGAAGCGCATCTTGACCTGCCGGCCACTGGGCAATCGGCCGTGATGATGCATGCTGGGGACACGAATCTCCCGCATCGTCGCGCCACAAGCTGGACACTTTGCTGATTTCATTCGTATGCGGTGATAATAACTACTTCGCCAGCAGCGAAGCGAACGGCCACCAAAATCATCTATCATCGAGTGCATGCCCTTCAACAAGATATTGAGTGCCGTATTCGTCATAACGACTGCCAACTATGCTTCCTCCGAGAATGGCGGACTCTATATCCAAGCTAATCAAATTGTGATCCGGCATTGTCTCAAACTCCATGTGCCACGTGAAGCGATATTTGCCTGAGCGGATCTTCTCGGATACGTTGCAGGATGGAAGGCATGGGGTCTACTGAGATTTGTGGATGGGTACCCTATGGACTCCATCTTTTCACTTCGCACTCATCCTCCAAGCTCTCCAACAATTCCCCTGCGCTTCGATTCAATGTCGGATGCCTGACATGCGGCGCAATTTCCGCCAGGGGCTCGAGCACAAATCTGCGCTCGTGCAGACGTGGGTGCGGCAACATGAGGAACTCTGTATGGCTTTCAACGTCGCCGTATAAGAGCAGGTCGAGATCGATTGTGCGCGGTCCATCTTTGACGTCTCGGATGCGCCCCAGCGCAAATTCAATTCTTAAGAGCCGCGCCATTACTTGCTCGGGAGCAGGAAGAGGGTTGCCCAACTCTGCCACCATGTTTAGAAAGGTGGGCTGATCGATTGTGCCTACCGGTTGAGTTTCATAAATTGAAGACACACGAGTCACGCAGAACACAGCGTCCATCATTCCGCGCACGGCAAGCAAAAGATTTCCCGCCCGGTCGCCCAGATTCGATCCGAGACTAACGTAGGCTTTGGTGGCGTGATTACGGTTCGAGAACATGATTTAAGTGTTCAGAGTGTCGCCTTCAGGTGTAACGCGTTTCCATAACGCCCACAGGCGGTTACTCCGAGCCTGACTCTCGCCTATGCTACACTGAGAATCGTAAGGCGTTAAGTTGGTTTCGCAAGCTCTTTTCATTCCAGCGATGGTCGCGTCGTATCGATGCGGCATCCGGGCGGGCTCGGCGTCCCCGTCATTACACAAATGGCTCGCAGAAGATTTCGCAGCACGCAACGGCACGAGCCGGTCACCGAACGCTCTTTTCAGGAGTACCTTTATTCGACTGCCGCGCCGCTCACGAACCGTACTGAGCTGATGCGGCTGGTGCGTGGCGGCGAAGACACCTACCTCGAACTCAAGGTCAAGCTTTCAAATTCCGAGCGCATCGCGCAGGGCATCGTCGCGCTGGCGAACACTGGCGGCGGCGTAATTGTCTTCGGCGTCAACGATCAGATGCGCGTCGAAGGCATCGATCATCCTGAAGAAGTTCAAGATGAATTGGTGCGCATCTGCCGCGAAGAAATCGTTCCCCCAATCATTCCGTTCATCGATCGCATTGCTTTCGACAGCGGACGGCGGATTGTGGCGCTCGAGGTTAACGGAAAGCGTCGCCCTTATCGCACTCGCGATGGGCGCTTCTTCATTCGCATCGGCGCGGACAAACGCGAGACGACACCGGAAGAATTGTCGAATCTGCTCGACGACTCGCGACCTATTTCATACGAGAGCATCTCCGCGTTGGGCGCGACCATCGCCGACATCGACGAAGCGCATTTGTGGAGTTTCATGCGCGGCTTTGAAGGCGGCGCGTTCGACGAAGCGCTCGTCAAGAATTATCCGACCGGCGAAATATTAGAGCGCTATTTGCTATTGGCCGCGAATAGCGGGGGCGATATTGTGCCGACGATCGGCGGTTTGCTTCTGTTCGGGCACGATGAAAGTGTCGGTCGGCTGTTACCGCGATCTTCGGTGATTGCGACCCGTTTCGGTGGCGATACTCATCAGTCGCCGGTCATCGAGCGCGTGGAACTGCGCGGCAATCTGGCAACCGTTTACGAAGCGAGTTTTAAATTCATCAAGCGTTACTGCGATCTCTGGGATGCGCGTCCGACGCCAGTCACATCTAGCGATGCGCCCGTACCGTCACGTTCAAATTATCCTCAAGGCGTAATCACGGAAGGGATCGCCAACGCCTTAATTCATCGCGATCTGGCCTTGCGCGACATTACCACGCGACTCCAGATATTCGATCGCGCGATCGAGATTGTTAATCCTCGTCGCAGCGCCGGTTTCGCGTCAACCTCTTTACGGGCGATTCGTTACGGAGTTACGCAACGGCTTAATCCTCAGGTTGCGGCGATCTTTTCCAGTCCGGCGTACGGCTTAACTCTGGCGGCGGTCGGCTTACCGGCGCTCCTGCGCGAATCGCGATCCTTTTCGAATCGTTTGCCGGACATTGCCGCCTTCAATGACGAATTTCGTTTGCGGATTCACGGGATTTGATTCTTACGAATCGAGTTAGACCACGCTACTGTCTTCCTTTAGGGTTTCCTCGAGATAATCGATCAAAGTTCCGATCGTTGAAAAGGGACTCTTTTGTTTGGACAACAGATTTTCGTCGGCGATGGTAATGTCGGTGCCGAATTCCGCGTTGATTTTTTCCTCGACTTCCATGATCAGGGTGACGATGTCGAGCGACTCGAGCTTGCCGCCCGCGCCATACACCGGGGCGTCGAGTGATTTCTCAACCGATACGCCGGCCGGCAATTCTGCATTGAGCGCATCTACAGCCAGGTAGACTGCCTTCGTTATTCGATCGCGGTCCGCCATGTCTTCTCCCCAACAATCAAAATTTTACCGCCGGAATTCTATCTTAGATTCGCTAACTAACAGAAACGGCGAAGCCTGAATGGCAGATGCCTCGGGCAATGACAAGACCAACTTTGCCACGCCCGCGCGGGTAAGATAATCTTCATGAGTTCGCTGATTACGAATTGAGGAAAGTTGGACTCGATGGGAATCAAAGCGGCGATTAAGGCTGTAACATCGTTTCTGCCCGCGGGAGAACTGACGAATGATCAGTTGGCCGAAGAATTTGGCATGTGGCATGGCAATCAGATTTTCGAAAAGACGGGCGTGGCCGTGCGTCACGTATCGGCGCGCGATGAGTGCGCTTCGGACCTGGCAGTCGCCGCCGCGAACAAATTGTTCGAAAGCGGCGTTTGCGCGTCGGAAGAAATTGACTTTCTGGTTCTGGTCACCCAGATGCCCGATTATTTTATGCCCACGACTGCTTGTCTGGTGCAGAATCGATTGGGATTGAGGACCACTTGCGGTGCGATTGATATTAACCTTGGTTGCTCCGGGTTTATCTACGGTCTGGCTGTCGCTAAGAGTCTTGTGGAAGCAGCCGTCGCCAGCACCGTCTTGCTGATCACGTCCGATACTTATACGAAGTGGATCAATCCAAAGGACCGCAGCACGCGAACTCTGTTCGGCGATGGGGCCGCGGCAACTCTGGTTAGCGGCGTCGAGTCTGAATCCGATTTGATCGGTCCGTTCGTACTGGGTAGCGACGGCCGGGGAGTGAAGGACATCGTGGTGCCGGCCGGTGGCTTTCGTCGTCCGGTCACGCCTGAAACCTCAATCCCCAGAGAAGATGAAACCGGAAGCTGGCGATCGGAAGAAAACCTCTTCATGAATGGCGGCGAAGTGCTGGCGTTTACGATCAGGACGGTACCGCCCGTGATTGATGAGTTGCTGCGAAAGAGTGGGCTGACGCTAGACGATGTGGAACTGGTAATTCCGCACCAAGCGAACAAATTCATGCTGGAACGACTGCGTGCGAAACTGAAAGTACCGTCCGAGAAGTACTGGATTGACATGAAAGAGTCGGGCAATACGGT
>QHXE01000434.1 GCA_003222835.1 Acidobacteriota bacterium
GTGCGGCCGGGTAATGCTTCGAACCTAGCGCGTATACCGAGCCCGGTAATAAGACTGGCTGCACGCCGGCGACTTTTAAGGCCGCGATCCCCGTGGGATCGGTATGTTCAAGATGATCGGCGGTCGCGGCATTCAATTCCGCCGCCAATTTTGCGCCGCCGGAAAGCGTGAGCTGATCGGCATGCACACGCAAGCCGAAACCAAGACATCGCGCGGCCGAAAGGATTTGCCAGGCTTCATCGGTCGTAAACACGTCCTGCTCGCAAAATACATCGCAGTACTCTGCCAGTCGTTCTTCGGCGACGCGAGGCAACATCTCGTTTACGATCAAATTAACGTAAGTCGCCCGCCGTGATTTGTATTCAGAAGGAATGTCGTGAGCGCCAAGAAAGGTCGGGACATAACGCAGCGGCGTTTCATCATTCAGTTGTTTAATCGCGCGGAGAATCTTAAGTTCGTCTTCGATTGTCAGGCCGTAGCCGGACTTCGCTTCGATGGTGGTCGTGCCGCTGCGGAGAAACCATTCAGCATAACGCTTTCCAATCTTTACCAGGTCGCTCAGCGATGCATTACGCGTCGCGCGAACGGTCGCCCGAATTCCACCGCCCCGCGCGGCAATCTCTCGATACGTCGCGCCAGTAGTCCGTTGTTCGAATTCGTTGGCGCGAATGCCCGCGAACACGGGATGCGTGTGAGCATCGACGAAACCCGGCATGACGACACGGTGTCCGGCGTCGATCACTTCGCAATCTTCGGGGATCAGACTTTCGATTTCGCGGCGTCTGCCGACGGCTTCTATTCGATTGCCGCAGATGAGCATCGCGCCGTCCTCGATGATTGAGAGTTGCCGCAGATCGCCGCCCGTGCGCGGACGGCTCGCCCCGGCGAGCGTCACTAACTGAGAAGAGTTAATGACCGCGAGAGTTTTCGCCATTGACTCTACTGATGCGCCCTTTCATGAAGTCGAGTATAGGTCAACAAAGGGTTTTTGGCGCGTACTAAGACGATCGTTGGAACGGCAACCTGCTGGTTAATTAGGGTTCGATTCTGGTAACTTACATCCTTGCTCGATCGGGTTCGATCTAATCTATCGGAGAAAAGACTTCCAAAGGTGCGAAAAGCTTTTGTTACCGGCGGTGCGGGTTTTATTGGCTCGGCGTTTGTGCGGCTTTTGCTGGACGAGTCTCCTTCGTGCGAGGTTACGAACTTTGACGCGCTCACGTATGCGGGCAATCTCGACAACCTGGAAGGTCTCGATAGCAGCCGTCATTATTTCATCAAAGGTGATATCTGCGACCACGACGCAGTTTTCGCCGCGCTCGCCGAGAATACTGACGCGATAATTAACTTCGCCGCCGAATCGCACGTTGATAGAAGTATCGCGTCGGCGGATGAATTTCTCCGCACCAATATTTTGGGGACGCAGGTACTGCTGGATGTGGCGCGGGCGCGAGGGGTGAAGCGCTTCCTGCAAGTTTCCACCGACGAGGTGATGGGAAGTCTTCCCGATGACGAGCGCGCTTTCTTCACTCAAGATTCGCCATTTCGTCCCAACAGCCCTTACGCCGCGTCTAAGGCCGCGGCCGAACATCTCGTGCGCGCCGCCCATCACACATTTGGGCTTGATACAGTGATTACGCGTTGCGGAAACAACTACGGCCCACGACAGTTTCCCGAAAAGTTTCTTCCGCTCCTGCTCGCCAATGCCTTAAACGACGAACCAATTCCGGTTTACGGCGATGGACTTAACGTCCGCGACTGGATTTATGTCGACGACCACGGTAGGGCGATCCTGCTGGCGCTCGAAAAAGGACGATCCGGCGCTACCTATAACATCGGCGCGCGAAATGAACGCCGCAACATCGAGATTGCGAAATCTATTCTCGATCAACTCGGCAAGTCGCACTCTTTGATTAAGTTCGTGAAAGATCGCCCCGGTCACGATCGCCGTTATGCAATCGATCCGACGCTGGTTGAGACCGAGCTTGGATGGCGCCCGAGAGAAACGTGGGAAACTGGTCTGCGCAAAATGATCGAGTGGTATCGAAGCAACATCGACTGGCTCGAGCGCGTCCGTAGCGGCGCTTACCGCGAATACTACGAGCGGCAATATGGAGCAGAGGCGGGCGTGCCATGAGGATTTTAGTTACCGGCGCGGGCGGATTGGTGGGTCGGGCAATGGTCAGGGTTTGCGCGGACGCCGGCGACCAGGCCGTTGGGCTGAATCATAAGGGTTTGGACGTCGCCGACGAGCAGAAGGTTAACGCAGCTATTGAACGCGAACGGCCGCAGCTCGTCATCAATTGCGCTGCCTGGACGGATGTCGATGGTTGTGAATTGGATCCTCAGCATGCGCAAGAGGCAAATGCCCGCGGTCCCGAATTGCTGGCGGCTGCTTGTCGAAACATTAATGCGCAGTTCATCACAATCTCGACTGACTATGTATTCGATGGCGAGAAGGACGGGTTCTACACGCAACGCGATCAGCCGAATCCGCAAGGGGTCTATGCCCGTTCCAAGCTTGAAGGCGAGCGTCGCGCACAAACTGCGTGGGCACGAACCAGTGTGGTGCGCAGTGGATATATCTTCGGCCCGGGAGGAACAAACTTTCTAAGCACCATGCTGGCCCGCGCGCGTAGAGGTGAACGCCTGCAAGTAATTAGCGATTCGTTTGGCACGCCAACCTATGCCCGGGATCTCGCGAAACAACTTTATCGACTGGGCCAGTTAGATCTTCCCGGGATTTATCACGTTGTGAATGCAGGCGACGGCGCCAGCTTCGAAGATTTCGCACGCGCCGCGATCGAAATTGCCGGATTAAATGATCAGGTTTTGGAAAATGTAAGCCTCGAAACACTCAACCGACCGGCGCCTCGTCCGCGCAACTCGCGCCTGCGCTGTCTGCTCTCCGAGGCATTAGGGCTTGAACCGTTGCCTTTCTGGAAGGACGCGCTGGCCGATTTCGTCGCCACTCAGGCGCGGGAAGAAAGCACTGGTCGCCTTGCGGTAACTCCTTCTCCCGTTGGGAGAGGGCTGGGGTGAGGGTCTAGCTGAGAACAGCAAGAGAAAACTCTTTCTAACAATCCGCTGCGGTAAGAAAGGGACTATGTGTTGGAGCACCGTCGCTAAGCCCTCACCCCAACCCTCTCTCCCAACGGGAGAGGGAGTTATCTACAAATTCTTGCCACCCTGGTTTTTTTGACTTGCCTCGCAGCGTGTGTCTGGTATCATGGTCAGCTTGCGCGGTGCCTCAGACGATAAATAAGGCTCGAAAACTATGACTCAAGATGAACGTTTGATTCCGGCGCGCGCCGGACGAGAGTTGGATCGCTCCCTGGCTGACTTTGCCACGGCAAAGCCTTACGAGCGTTATGGCGCCGCCGGGGTTGAGACAAGTCTGCGCGATTACCTGTTCGTAATTCTAAAGCGCAAGTGGCTGATTCTGAGCGTGGCGTTGGTCATCACCTCGATGGCCGCAATCCAGCAGTATCGCCAGCCTTCGATCTACGATGGCATCGCGCAACTTAAGATTGAGGAAAAACCACCTAACATTCTGTCGTCCAGCCAGATTGTAATAACCCAGAGAGATCCGAACTTTTGGGGCACACAAATAAAAATGCTGCAGAATCCTTCGCTCGCGCGCCAGGTTATTTTGACGCTCGATTTGCCGCATAATCCAAACTTTCTTGGCGGCCGGGCAAATAGCGGCCTTTTCAATTCCCTAAAATATTTGTTTTCGCGAACCAAGATTGCACCCGCTCCAGCCCCCGCAGCCAGTTCGGGAGAACAAACTATCACCCAAGACGAATTGATCGATAAGGTAAATAATCTTACTCCCGAGGAGGTGGTCCGGCTTGAGCCTTACGAGGACGCAATCACCGCAAACGAAGAAGTTGATACCGTAGAAAAAACTAATTTAGTGTCGATTAGGTATCATCACAGCGATCCGGCGCTCGCCCAGAAGGTGGCCAACACTCTGGTGGATGTCTTCGCTAACAACAATAAGGAAAGTCTAGAGTCGGGCACCAGGAAGTCAGCGGCCCAACTGGGAAGTCAGATTGGGACATACGACCAGCTGGTCAAGAAGGAGCGAGACGATCGCATAGCCTACGCCAAGCAATACGGCCTCCCCCTGACGCCCACTGAAAACAATGTTCCAATTCAACGCGAGCAGACCTATAACAAACAATTACTCGACGCTGAAAACGAGTATCGGAAGCTGAAGGCGGATTATGACGAAGCGAAGGCCAGTACGGATCTCTTGTCGAATCCCGAAGTGCAGAAGAACGAGTCGGTCCTGAAGCTGCGCGACAAGCTCAGTGAGCTACAGGCGCAACGGGCCGCCCTGCGTCAGACGTACACAGATGAATGGCCTGACATTAAAAAGCTTGACGCTCAAATCAAACCACTTGAGCAGGCGCTAGAGGCGGCCAAGCGTCAAATCCTGGTATCGATGGAATCGCGTTACAAGGCCGCGGAAGCCACCGAAAGAAGTCTTAGGCAAGCTTACTCTCAAGCACACGGCGTAACGGCGGCGCAGCTTGACCACGAGCTGGAATTGGCGGCCATGACGCAGAAGCTTACCAGCGACGAGCAGTACCTTAACACTTTGAATCAAAAGGAACGCGAGCTGAAAGCGACCGGCTCGGACAAAGGGACCAACGTTTCGGTGGTCAGTTACAGCCGGCTTCCGCATGAACCGACCGGGCCTCCGCGGACCCGCAACATTCTCC
>QHXE01000435.1 GCA_003222835.1 Acidobacteriota bacterium
TACTCAGATTTTCGGCGAGCTTTCGATGGGGCCGCTGAACGATCAGATGAAGCGGCGGCTGCGCGAATCGCAGGGCGACGTGAAGTATGACATCGAGTGGACGACGCTTTCCGAGTTTCTCAACTATCTTGAAAAACGCGGAATCTCGCAAAACATCGCGTCGTTTATTGGCGCGCCGACTATTCGCGAGTACGTCATTGGCCTGGAAGACAAACCGCCGACGGCTGTGCAGCTCGATCAGATGCGTGAGCTGGTGCGGCGCGAGATGGAAGCCGGGGCGCTCGGCATCACGACGGCCTTGATCTATCCGCCCGCTTTCTTTGCCAAGACTGAAGAGCTGATCGAGCTCTGCAAGGTCGCTGCCAAATATCAGGGCAAATACACGACGCACATGCGCAGCGAAGGCAATCAGTTGATCGAAGGCGTGCAGGAAACAATGCGCATCGGTCGCGAAGCCGGACTGCCGGTCGAGATCTATCATCTTAAAGCCTCTGGCGAAGCTAACTGGCCGAAGATGGATCAGGTGATCAAGATGATCGAAGATGCGCGCCGCCAGGGCTTGAAGATCACCGCCAACATGTACACGTATCCGGCGGGCGGGACTGGCCTCGATGCCTCGATGCCGCCATGGGTTTTTGATGGTGGGCGCGAAGCTGCTTACAAGCGCCTACAGGATCCGGCCACGCGCAAAAAGATCGCCGACGCCATTCACACACCGACCAACGAATGGGAGAATCTCTACCTGCTCGCCGGCTCGCCCGATCGGATACTGCTCGCGAGTTTCAAAACTGAAAAGCTGAAACCCCTGACCGGCAAGACTCTCGCTGAAGTCGCGAAGATGCGCGGCAAAGATCCCGTCGAGACGATCATGGACCTCGTGCTTGAAGATCGCTCTCGCATCGGCACGATCTATTTCCTAATGAGCGAAGACAACATCAAAAAGCAGATTCGCCAGCCTTGGGTTTCGTTCGGCTCGGACGCCGCATCGATTGCCCCCGAAGGCGTCTTCCTGAAATCTTCGGCGCACCCGCGCGCATACGGAAACTTCGCGCGGCTGCTGGGCAAATACGTGCGCGAAGAGAAAGTGATCTCCCTCGCCGAAGCGGTGCGGCGGCTCTCAGGCTTGCCCGCGACGAATCTCGGATTGGATCGCCGCGGTTTTCTCAAAGAAGGAATGTTCGCGGACGTGGTCGTCTTCGATCCGCAAACGATTGCCGATCGCGCCACGTTTGAGAACCCGCATCAGTTAGCGGTTGGGGTCAAACATGTTTTCGTCAACGGCGTGCAGGTTCTTAAGGACGGTGAGCACACGGGGGCGAAACCGGGAAGAGCACTTTGGGGACCGGGGAAGATCAATCAATCAAGCGCGGTAGCACAGGCCCAGCCTTCCCCGGCCCCCGCGCGCTGGCGTGTCCTTATCGGCGAATACGGTCCCAACGATGACATTCTTTATGTACTTGAGAAGGATGGAAGGCTCTCTACCTTATTCAAGCGTGTCGAACTGGAAAGTCTGAAGGAAGTCTCGAACAACGTCTTCAAGTTTGACGAAGGTGGATCGCACTCGGGCAAGCAACTCGTCTTTACGCGCGATAAGAATGGCCGAGCGACACAGGTCGAACTCGACACTGTGACCATAAAGCGCCGGCAGGTTGGACCGGAGGAAGGTGCGCCGCAACTTCACATTACTCCGGTGCGGCCAGTGAACGAGCTGCTTAAAGAGGCACTGGCCGCCGAGCCGCCGAAAGAGAGGGGAGAGTTTCGCCCGCCTGACCTGGTAGAACTTACCAAATTCGATCCCACCATAAAGCTTGATATTCGCTATGCCACGACGAACAACTTTCTCGGCACAATGTTCTATTCACAGCCGCGCGCGTTCATGCAACGCCCTGCCGCGGAAGCGCTGGTGCGGGTCAGTCGGAAACTGAAAGCGCAAGGCTACGGCCTGCTGGTCCACGATGCCTACCGGCCGTGGTACGTGACCAAGGTCTTCTGGGATGCGACACCAGCGGACAAACATGTTTTCGTCGCGGATCCATCGAAGGGCTCGCGTCACAATCGCGGCTGTGCCGTCGACGTAACGCTCTACGATTTGAAAACCGGCAAGCCCGTCGAGATGGTCAGCACCTACGACGAGACTACCGACCGCGCGTATCCGAATTATCCTGGCGGCACCTCGCTCCAGCGCTGGCATCGCGAACTGTTGCGCAGCGCGATGGAGTCAGAAGGGTTCACGGTTTACGAAGCGGAGTGGTGGCACTTCGATTATAAAGACTGGCAGAAGTATCCGATCATCAATGTGCGGTTTGAAAGTATTGGGGCGGCAGTCAGGGCTGGGGACTTATTTCTCATTCTCACCCGGTTTCAACCGGGTGGATGAGTCGTCGAGAATTTTTCCCTTAACCGTTTCAACGGTTTCCCTTGACGGATTCTGGAGCGCGCCTCAAAACCGTTGAAACGGTTCAGAAACATTCCGAGACCGCCCGCCTCCACCCGGTTGAAACCGGGTGAGAATGAGAGCGATTAGTAGTCGAGCGAATTCGCAGCCGTTCATCCGCTGAATTTGGGATTAGGAGCGATTGAATCAATGAAGATACTCTTGGCTTTGAAAACCTTTCTTGCCGTCGTTCTGTTTCTGTTTTTTTCCTCCGCTCCCCTGCACGCTCAAACCGCGCAGCCGCAGGACCCGCCCGCCGGTTTCGATAAGATCGAACAGATGGTTCCCATGCGCGATGGGGTGAAGCTGCACACGATCATCTACGCGCCAAAGTCGCATCGTGAGCCGCTGCCGATTCTTTTCAACCGCACGCCTTATGGCATCGACAATATCTATCGTGCCTTTCTCGCCGGCTCGCTAAAGGAAGAGATTGAGGAAGGCTACATTTTTGCTTTTCAGGACATTCGCGGTCGCTTTAAATCCGAAGGGCAGTTTGTCATGCAGCGTCCTTTGCGTGAATCCGGTAATGCGAAGTTAACTGACGAAGGCACGGACGCTTACGACACGATTGATTGGCTGGTGAAGAACGTGCCAAAAAACAACGGGCGCGTCGGTATGTTCGGCACTTCATATCCCGGCTGGCTGGTGGTGATGGCGGTGCTCGAACCACATCCCGCGCTAAAAGCCGTCAGCGAAGAAGCGACTCCGGCCGACATGTTCCTGGGCGACGACTTTCATCATAATGGAGCGTTTCGTCTGACCTATGGTTTCGAGTATTCCTTTGCGCTCGAATCTTCAAAGCTCACTTCAAACTTCAAGTTCGATCGATACGATACCTATCAATGGTATCTGCGACTCGGTGCGCTTTCGAACGCTGACGCGAAATACTTTCACGGTAAGTTGCCGACTTGGAACAACTTTGTTTCCCACCCGAATTACGATCAATTCTGGCAACAGCAAGCCTTAGTTAATCAGCTCAAGAAGGTTACCGTGCCCATCATGCACGTCGCCGGATGGTGGGACCAGGAAGATTTCTACGGCCCCGTGAAGGCTTATGAAGTTTTGGAGAAGACCGACCCGAACCACGTGAACTATCTGGTTGCCGGTCCGTGGAATCATGGCGGATGGAATCGCGCTACCGGCGACAAATTGGGAAACATTGATTTCGGAAGTCCCGCGAGTCAGTATTTTCGCGCGAATATCCTGCGCCCGTGGTTCGCGTATTATTTGAAGGACAAAGGCAAGCTCGAACAACCCGAGGCGCTCACCTTCGAGACGGGTTCGAATCGTTGGACTTCATTCGAAGCCTGGCCGCCCCGCGCGAACGTCACCCAGCGCAGTCTCTACTTTCACGCGAACGGACGACTCTCATACGATGCGCCATCAACGGCTCAGCCTCAATTCGATAGTTACGTTTCAGACCCGGCGCACCCCGTTCCCTACAGACCGCGGCCCGTCGAGCCAACCTATAACCCCGCGGATCAAGGCGGCTCGCGCTGGTCCACATGGCTGCTTGAAGACCAACGCTTTGTCGAGAATCGACCAGACGTTCTGACTTGGGAGACCGAGCCCCTGACACAGGACACCGCGATCGCGGGCGACATCGTCGCTCATCTCTTCGCGTCGACTTCAGGAACGGACAGCGACTGGGTTGTGAAGCTAATCGACGTTTACCCGGAGAGCTATCCCAAAGATCCAAAGATGGGCGGTTATGAATTGATGATTGCCGATGAAATACTGCGCGGCAGGTTCCGCCGCTCATTCACGAAGCCGGAACCCATTCCGGCAAACCAGGTCATCGAATACGCAATAGATCTGCACACAAACGACCACGCCTTTCTCAAAGACCACCGGATTATGGTTCAGGTCCAGAGCACCTGGTTCCCTCTCTACGATCGCAATCCGCAGAAGTTTGTCCCGAACATTTTTCTGGCGCGCGATTCAGATTATGTAGCCGCCACGCAACGCATCTTTCGCTCGAGCCGTTATCCTTCACACGTTACTATTCCCATATTGATGCGTTAACAGAATTCAAACCTGCCTTGAATCCTCAGGTGCGCCAAGAACTAGGTAAGTCCCAAAGGGAGAGGGGGCTTACCTACAAATTCTTGGCAAACTCGAAACGTCAGATGGTCTTTTCCGGAACCATATTCCGATGTAATATCTCACGCGAATGATATCCGGGTTTAATACTCAACTCATCGCGCGCGTATTTTCTGCTACTCGAAATAGCTTGGCCTGTTCACTGGCGCTCGCTTGCATTGCTTTTGCCCAGAAAGGAGATGTGCGTCAGGCGAACCGGCTCGCAGTTGTCGAAGCAGAACGCGCATTTGCTCGAGCCGCCGCGACGAAGGGAACGCGTGATGCATTTCTCGAGTTTCTGGCCGGCGATGGAATCATCTTTCAACCCGGTCCGGTAAATGGAAAGCAGTTCTGGCAGGCGCGTGCGTCTCGGAAAGGATTATTAAGT
>QHXE01000436.1 GCA_003222835.1 Acidobacteriota bacterium
GGTCGTGCTACTGCACCACCGATTTATTTCGCCGCGTTGGTGCTTGGATCAAATGATGCACGCGTTCCTGGACGGATGGCCCAGGCTTCTACATTGGGCGCTGTTGGAGCTTTGACTCGACGCCCTCGCTCACGGTCGGGCTAGTCTCCATTGACGATGACCTACCCGCTAAGCTTCGCTCCCTCACCCAACCTCTCCCAAAGGGAGAGGAGACAGGTGGTACTGACTTCAATGCGGACGGGCACGTCCGCGCTCCCGACACATATTGTCCATGCAAAATATATCTCGTGTTTGACATATAGGGGGCCATTAGCGTACGGTGGTGTTGGACCGAGTCGAGCTTACTCTGCTCTCAGCTTCTCTGGCACTTTTCCAGATCAACTGAATTCCACAGCTCAACCCAGTTAGAAAGGCCAAGGCTTCTCTCTTCTGGATCATGTAGGCCTTGGCGAATTGGGAAGCTTTGGAAGCTTCTGTTAATCCCACAGGGGAAAAGGTAAAGAACAAATGTCTATGAAACTCTATGTTGGTAATCTCTCGTTTGATACGACGAGCAACGATCTGCAAACTCTGTTCGCGCAGGCGGGCACCGTCGAAAGCGTCAACTTGATTGAAGACCGCGAAACGGGTCGCTCACGCGGCTTCGGCTTCGTCGAAATGCAAACCAAGGAAGAAGGCGCGGCGGCGGTCGCACAATTCAATGGTAAGGATCTGGCTGGGCGCGCGCTGAAGGTTAACGAAGCCAAACCCCGCGAAAATCGCGGCAACGGCAACGGTGGCTCGCGGTACTAATTAGCAGTTTGCTGCTTCTCATAAAGCCTTCGGCGTGATTATTCCGCCGGAGGCTTTTTCTTGGAGTGAACCGCGAACTCCCGATTCTGTATCAACTCACCTAAACCAATTCGTGTGATTTGAAGTCGCCCGCCGATATCGAGAACTGATCGCAGTCCCGATATCGTAACAGGATCGAGAACGCTAATGGAGCGTTAGTCCATCAAGCGAACGTTTGAAATCCGTGAGCGAACCTGACATCGCAGTTCGGCTTTTCTAGATTCCCACTTGTGCAAGTGTCCGCACTACGGATCGTTCAAGCCGGCAGGAGGAGTGATTCAAATGAAACGATTAATGTTGCTGGCGCTGGCGATTCTCTGTTCGGCGCCAATTGCCTGTGGTCAAAGCGAGGCCCGCATCAATAATCCGGCGATCGATATGCAGGGATATCTCGCGACTGCGGCGGAGGCCGCCAAGCACCGCCAATGGCACCGCCTGACTGAAGATGACTTCATCCGGATGAGCCGCGAACCCGGCACGATCATTCTCGATGCGCGCAGTCGCGAGAAGTACATCGAGCTGCACATCAAAGGCGCGATCAATCTCAGCTTTCCGGACATCACCGTCGATAGCCTGAAAAGCACGCTGCCGGATAAAAATGCGCGCATCCTGATTTACTGCAACAACAACTTTGTGGGCGCGCCGCAGGCGTTTCCGACCAAGATGGCGGTGGCTTCGCTCAATCTCTCGACCTATATAGCGCTCTACAGCTATGGCTACCGAAATATCTATGAGCTGGGCCCACTGTTGGAGGTGAAGACATCGAAGCTGGAGTTTTCAGGCGAGAAGAGATAATGCCGAACTTCGCCGACAAGAGGGGAGGCGTGAAGCAAGAGACGATAAACAACTTGACTTGGCTTTGTGGCTGTTATAGAAGCGCTCTGATTTACCAGCCTACACTCAGAGAAAGTAACGCGCGTCATGAAAAAGACTCTGCCCATCTTCGTTTTGCTCCTCTTCTGTTCCTGCGCTCGCAACCCAACATCATCATCGAGTTCTCAAAGCGCCGCTCCGTTTAATCCGAAAGTTGGAGATCATGTGTTGGCCCACTGGGGTAGCGAGACTTACGAGTTGGCAACTATCAAGGCCATTGAAGGCGACCGGGCAACCGTGGTCTTCGACGGCAGTTCGGGAGACAACTTCGTGAAGTTTCCCAGCGAGATGATGGCGATCCCGACAGCGCCGGTTAAAGTGATGCCTGGCGACTATGTGTTGGCGCAGTATCCATTTCAAAAACAGATGTGGACCGGTGGACGCGTGAACTCGGTCGACGGCGCGACCGTCAACGTGAAATTCAGTAACAGCGACGCCGACTCGGACGTGCCGGCGAACATGTTGGTGAAAGCGCCTGAGGTCGAAATTCCGGCGATCAAGAAGGAATTAAATCAATAACGCGCGCGCGGAGAAGGCTGGAACATCTTGCATCGCGTAAGATTCCAACAACCTTTCGGTATCGTTGGGTTCTGATTCTATCGCCTCTTTAGAGCGTCTCGGAAAAAGTGCCGTAGGCACGAAATGTTTATAAGAAGAAGCGCTCTGAATTTCTATTCTTTCGAATTGAGCGAAATGCTCAGCATTTCGCTCAATTCGAAAGAGAACAAAATGGGTGTGCGAGCGAGCTATAAACATTTCGCCGCTACGCGGCTTCGCGATATTGCGCACTTGTCCCGGCTATTTTTGATTTCATGCCCGCAGCGTGAGGAAGATGAGCCCTCTCTGGCGGTCGGGCTACTGCCGCGTGCATCATCGAGCCCTTAGCAAATCCAATCTGCCAACCCCTTGCGTAATTTGGTTGACGAAATGAGACTCGTTATCATAGAGGTCATTCATGAACAGACGTTACTTTCTTTCATCTTCGATTGCGCTGGGCGCGGTTGTGGGACTGTCGAGAATGCCTTCGCTGGCGATGCGCTCGCAGAAGGGAACACAGGTAGGCGATGCGCGATCGAAAGGTATTGATTCGCAGTCAAGCCCTCACCCAAGCCCACTCCCAAAGGGAGAGGGAGTAAACACTGATACCTCGAAATCCAAAGGAATCAAAAAAGTGATCAAGACAGATGCAGAGTGGAAGAGCCAGTTAACGCCTGAGCAGTACAACGTGATGCGCCAGAAAGGGACTGAAGCGCCCTATTCGAGCCCGCTCAATGACATTCATGATCCGGGCACCTTTGAATGCGCCGCTTGCGAATTGCCGCTGTTTAGTTCCGCGACGAAGTTTAATTCCGGCACCGGCTGGCCGAGTTTTTGGGCGCCCATCAAGAAAGAGAACGTGCGCGAAGAAGTTGATAACACTCTGGGAATGACCCGCACGGAAGTGTTGTGCGCGCGATGCGATGCTCACACCGGACACGTCTTCGATGATGGCCCGAAGCCTACGGGACTGCGTTACTGCATGAATGGCGTGGCACTGAAGTTTGTGAGCAGGCGTGAGTCGTAGATCGTTAATCGTGACTAGATCAGCGAAGACGGGAAATGCAAAAGCCTGGGACGTTTTTGCGCTGCCCGCTCAATGCGAACAGGATGCGCGTTCGCAGTTCAGTGCCCAACCGGGATTCGCTGAAACCGCGTTTTTCCTTCGGTATCCTGCCAGGAAATATCCAGCACATAGGGATTGAGTTCGCCGTCGATCGCTTGCAGCTTTTGTAAGTGATGATTTTCCGGACCGGCCTGCTTTCCATTGATCCAGATTGTGTGATGCAGGATCGACTTCTCTGCCGGGAGGATGCGTTCGAGAGGCTCGAATCGAATATGAACCTGCGACGGGCCCCGGCCTAACGCGTCCTCGTTCTTCAGGAACACGGTCAAAATCTCGACCCGCTTGAGCGTCTGCTTGGTCGCGTTGGTCAGCTCCAGAAGAAGCTTCGGTCCGTCATTCAGAAATCTGTAAGTAAACGGCTTTGGTTTGTTGTTGGTCATGATGCTCGCTTTCCGCCTCTCAAGGCGTTCGTTTATCCAAACTCGAATCGAAGGAGCGTCAAAACCGAAGCGTCGTTACTGGAGATGGCTTGGCAGTCCTTGCAGCGGAGTATAGCACGGTGAGGGAACTAATCTTGAGTTGGTACGGAAAGTGTGAATCGCGAATGGTGAATCGTCGGCGGTGCGCGCCACGGCAACGATTGCGAGACTCATCCGGTGGTTAGGGACTTTTGTTTACCATGAAGGATTTCCCATGCTCTCCTTGATCGGGCGGCAAAGCCCACACCGATTGAAATCTTTATTGATTCAATTGGGTTCCGCGATTCTCAGACCAATATGGCGTTTCCTTGCGAGGTCTTATCCCAAAATAAACCAGCAAATCCACAACGGAAGGCAGCAGGTAGGCGCCTTCATCGCGGCCTGAGCTTGTAATTAGGTAAATCGCCGCCATAGCGTGACTTAGGCTGGCCACCGAAATCCGGTGACGGCATGCTCAAGCCATGTTAGAATGCCCGTCATTATGCGCTTTGACATCATTCTGATAAGGCTTGTTTTTACAGGGATATTGTTGGCGGCCGGCTATGTGCTGCATCCCATTCCCGGGCATCGGCTAATTTCCACCGCAGCCGCCGGTCTCGTCGCGATCGCCATCATCTTTTTTGAGATGCGCATTCGGCGTTCGTCGCTCAAGACTTTGATCGGAGCGGCGGTCGGATCGATTCTGGGGATTGTCGGCGCGTACTTGATCGGTTCGCTTATTAGCAGCCAGGAGTCGATGGCGGTGCCGCCTTCGACCAAGACTTTCCTGACGCTGGCTTTGACGTTCTTCATGGCCTACGTGGGATTGATGGTGGGCGCGGCGAAGGGCGACTATCTCGAACTGTCCGCGCTCGGTGGCATCTTCAGCGATAAGGCCGCGCGTCGCGATCTGAAGATTCTCGACACCTCGGTGATCATCGACGGGCGCATAGCTGACGTGGCCGAGACGGGATTCCTGACGGGCACGCTGATCATCCCGCAATTTATCCTGCGCGAGCTGCAGCAGGTTGCCGACTAACAGCTCGCTCGACATCCAGATTGTTGAGACCGATTTTCCGTCGGTGCGCGAGGTCGATCTGAAATTAATCGAATTGGGAAAGCAGATTGACGCAGTGATTGTCACGAACGACTTCAATCTGAATAAGGTCGCACAACTGCGCGGTGTCAACGTTCTCAACATCAATGAACTGGCAAATGCTCTGAAGCCCGTAGTGTTGCCGGGCGAAGCGATGCGCGTTTTTATCCTGAAGGAAGGTAAGGAATACAACCAGGGGGTGGCCTATCTGGACGACGGCACGATGGTGGTCGTCGACAATGCGCGGCGATTGATTGGAAGAAACGCAGACATTGCCGTCACCAGTGTCCTGCAAACGACCGCCGGCAAAATGATTTTCGGACGGCTTTGCGAAGAAAGTGAGGGCGCGGGAAATGGTGAGCGATCGCGGCGGTCATTGCGCGAAGTGCGATCGGGACCGGCGTTGACGCGGATCAACGACACGGAATCATGATCGAGCAGTCCGCAAGATAGAGCAAAACAGAAGGGAATAGCTATGGCGCAGCAGCTTCAAGAAAGAGCTGAACTTCAACGTTCAGGCTCAACACTGCCCAGGATGACCTACGAGGAGTTTCTCGATTGGGCCGACGAGGACACGTGGGCTGAATGGGTTGATGGGGAGGTGATCATATTGAGTCCGGCGTCGTTGCTGCATCAAGCTTTGGATACCTTTCTGCTGAGCGTGCTGACCTCCTTTGTCAGCTTTCGAGATTTGGGCATTGTCCTTGGTCCGCCATTCCAGATGAAAACAGGGCCGGACCTGCCGGGGCGCGAGCCTGACGTGATTTTCGTCGCCCGCGAGCACCTCGACCGGCTGAGAGATGTTTATCTCGATGGCCCGGCCGATCTGGTCGTAGAAATTGTTAGTCCCGACAGCCGGACGCGGGATAGCCAGGACAAATTGCACGAGTATGAAGAAGGTGGCGTGCCCGAATACTGGGTGCTTGATCCGTTTCGAAGAGAAGCGAAGTTTTATCAGCTTGGCGAGGATGGTTCCTATTATTTCGTGGCCCCTGACGAGAATGGCGTCTACGAAAGCGCTGTGTTGAAAGGCTTGCGGCTG
>QHXE01000437.1 GCA_003222835.1 Acidobacteriota bacterium
TTTCGCTCAAGCGATCAGGGAATTTCAACACGCGATTGAACTGAACCCAAATTACGCGACCGCGCACCAGCAGTACGGCAATATTGGTCTCATCGATTTGGGCCGCTTCGACGACGCCATCGCCGAGGGAAACCGAGCCGCCGAGTTGGATCCTCTCTCGCTCGTCATCAATGCCGATGTGGGTGCCAACTACTATTACGCGCGCCGCTACGATGAAGCTATCGCGCAGTTGCGCAAAACGCTCGAAATGGATCCTGGTTATTACTACGCTTATATTACTCTTGGCGAGGCGCTGGAAATGAAAGGCGCTGGCGACACGGCGATTGCGGAGTACCAGAAGGCGCGAGCGTTAAACGATGATCCTTCGGTGCTCGGACTGCTCGCCCACGCTTATGCGGCCTCGGGCACTAAAACTGAGGCGTTGAAGATTCTGGATCAACTGAAGGCGCTATCCAAGCAGCGTTACGTTGCAGCCTACAGCTTTACCCTCGTTTATCTCGGTCTGGGCGACAAAGAGGAGGCACTCCACTGGCTTGAACAAAGTTATCAGGATCGCGCCGGTGGTGACATAGAGGGTATTAGAGTTGACCCGTTCCTCGACTCGCTCCGCGGCGATCCGCGTTTCGAAGCGCTGGCGGAAAAGGTTATTCCCGCTGCGCAGTTCGGAAACAAAGCCACTCTCAAACAATGAAGATCGAGAATTTCTTCTCCGAGTTGAAGCGGCGTAATGTTTACAAAGTCGCGGTCGCTTACATTGTCGCCGGCTGGGCGCTCTCCCAAGGGATCGCGCAAGTCTTTCCGGTGTTCGACATTCCGAATTGGGCAATCCGGTTGATTGTCATACTCATAATAATAGGGCTACCGATCGCGCTGGTTCTGGCCTGGAGCTTTGAGATCACGCCGCAAGGAATTAAACGCACCGAAACCGCCGACGCGATGCCGGAAGCGACGCGGAAGAAGAAACACGTCTGGATTTATGTCGTCGTTATCGGCGCGGTCCTCTCGATCAGTCTCTTTTTCCTTGGTCGCTTCACTGCTCTGAATACCGCCAGTCCGGCTCGGACTTCGAATAAATCGATTGCGGTTCTGCCGTTCGCGAATTTGAGTCGTGATCCAGATAACGAATATTTCGCGGCCGGGATTCAGGACGAAATCATCAGCCGGATCGCGCAAATATCCGATTTAAAAGTGGTCTCATGCAGTTCGACGCAACGTTACAAAGGAATTGCGCGAAATCTGCGGCAGGTAGCAAGCGAACTTGGCGTGACCAATGTTCTGGAAGGCAGCGTGCAAAAATCGAACGACCAAGTGCACGTCAACGTCCAGCTGGTCAACGCGCTTACTGATACCCATCTTTGGGCGAACATTTACGACCGAAAGTTGGTCGATGTTTTTGGAGTGGAAAGCGAGATCGCGAAAAACATTGCCGAAGCGTTGCAAGCAAGACTCACCGGTTCGGAGAAAAGCTCGATCGCAAAAACACCAACGGTGAATCCGGAAGCGTACGAGCTTTATCTCAAGGGTAGATTTTTTTGGAACAAGCGGACGGGCGAAGACCTGCGCAAAGCAATTGACTATTTCAAGCAAGCGACAACGAAAGATCCCGATTACGCACTCGCATACGCCGGCTTGGCCGATTCCTATCTGCTCCTTCCCAACTACGGCGGCGCTTCTTCTAAAGAGGCCCTTCCTCCGGCGCGAGCCGCCGCCAAGAAAGCACTCGAGCTGGACGATTCTTTAGCGGAAGCGCATGCTTCCCTTGGCTTACTTGCTACCATCGAACTCGATCTCGACCGTGCGACTAGCGAACTGGAGCGAGCGGTTCAGCTAAAGCCCAATTACGCAACCGCCCACCATTGGTTTGCGTTAAGTCTGATGACACTCGGGCGATATGCTCCTGCAATTGCGGAAGGAAAACGCGCGGTCGAGCTCGATCCACTTTCCTTGATCATCAATGCCGATTTCAGCTGGATCTATTTTTGTGCAAGACGCTACGACGAAGCGGAAGCGCAGGCCCGCAAGACTTTGGAAATGGATCCTCGCTTTTTTCTCGCGCATTACTATCTCGGGACAGCGCTTCAACTCAAAGGACACCTCAATGAAGCGATTCCGGAATTTCGAAAGGCATTCGAGTCAAACAACGATCCATACTCGCTCGGTATCCTCGGTCAGGCCTATGCACGCAGTGGACAAAAAGAGGACGCGCGAAAAATTCTTACCCGGCTCAATGAACAAAGAAACGCGCGACGCGTTGCGCATTACGCGATGGACCTTGTTTATTTAGGCTTAGGTGACAAGGAGCATGCCATTGACGAACTGGACCGCGGCTACCGCGACGGTGAGACAAACTACTTGTTCGTTATCAAAGTAGATCCGTTGCTGGACGATCTGCGCGGCGATCCGCGGTTCGAGGCACTCGTGCAAAAGATCGTGGCCGGAAAATAGCAAGCCTCGGCGCGGGGGCTGTGGCAGAAATATGGTGATTGTTGTCATTGCTGCCAGGCCGATATCACTTGATGATCGTAGTCATGAAAGCACGATCAAACTTAAGGCAGCCGATCCTCACAATTCTGGCGTTGCTGATTCCAGTCGCAATCTTCATCGCCGCGGCTCCGACCAATAGTCCCAACATTAATTCACTCAAGCCCGCGCCGCCCATTCCGGTCGCGTTCGTCATTTCCGAAGGCGCAGTCGTGATCGATTTCTGCGGGCCGTGGGAAGTTTTTCGCGACGTGATGCTGTCGAGTGGCGACCATCCATTTCGTCTTTACACGGTTTCGGACAAAACCGCGCCGATCACTGCCGGCGGCGGAATGAAGATCGTTCCCGATTACACGTTCGCGAATGCGCCCGCGCCCAAAGCGATCGTGATTCCAGCGCAAAGTGAGCCGAGCAAAGCAATGCTCGATTGGATTCGTCAATCGACCAAGAATACCGACGTCACAATGTCCGTTTGCACCGGCGCATTCGTCTTAGCCAGAACCGGACTGTTGGATGGCAAAAGCGCAACCACGTTCCACGCAGCGTTCAATACGTTCGCGATGCAGTTCCCCAAGATCGAGCTCAAGCGCGGCGCACGCTTCGTTGAGAACGGAAATCTCGCGACGGCCGGCGGACTCTCGTCCGGAATCGATCTCGCGTTGCGCGTGGTCGAGCGCTACTACGGCCGCGACGTCGCCCAGAAAACTGCCTACAACATGGAATATCAAGGGCAAGGCTGGATGAACGCGGATTCCAATCAAATTTATGCCACCACGCCGGTCTCAACCGCCGAACACCCGCTCTGTCCAGTTTGTGGAATGGATGTCGACGTCGCGACCGCTCCAAAGTCTGTCTACAAAGGCACCACTTATTACTTCTGTTCCGACGACGATAAGAAAACTTTCGACGCCGCACCGGATAAGTTCGCAACCGCCGATAAAGGATCGTGAGTCCGAGCCGGACTGGCATTTGTGGTCAGTGACAAATGACAAGCTAAGATGAATCGGTTGACTCCAGTTTCCCTCCTCTCCTCCTCGATCGAGGAGAGGATGAAAGGTGAGGAGTCGAGGTGACATCGCGACGCGGCAACAAAGTGAAAAGGAAATACCGCCTGTCCGGTCCACCAATCGGGCAGACTCGTCCTGTGGCGAGCTCAGCTCTTAATAATAGAGAGCCAACCCAGCCCCGGACCCGGCGGATCGTCTTCGTTGCCGCGCCAGGAACCGAGATCCTCGATCTGGTCGGGCCGCTTCAAGTCTTCGCTCGCGCCGCGGAAATGTTCGGCAAACAAAATCCTGGATCGCCTCCAATTTATTCCGTCGAGGTCATTAGCGCGTCATCTCAACGATCGCTTGTGACAAATTGCGGATTGAGTTTTGCCGCGCATAAAACATTTCGGGAAGTGCGCGGAAAGATCGACACCATCCTCGTTGCCGGCGGCAATGCGATTGAGCAGGATGAAATAAACACGGATGTCGTGCGCTGGCTGAGAAAGATGGCCGGAAGAATCCGGCGGATTGGCTCTGTTTGCACCGGCGCAATGCTGCTCGCGCGAGCCGGATTGCTCGATGGGCGCCGGGCCACGACGCATTGGAACTGGTGTCACATTCTTATCAAGCGCGCCCCGCGCGCGGACGTTGATCCCAACCCGATATTTGTTCGCGATGAGAACGTTTACACGTCGGCTGGAGTCACCGCCGGAATGGATCTCGCCTTGGCGCTGGTGGAAGAAGATTACGGTTCGCGTCTGGCGCTGCAAGTCGCGCGCAATCTCGTGCTCTATTTGCGGCGTCCAGGTGGCCAATCGCAATTCAGCGCTGCGTTGTCGCTGCAACTGACCGACCGCAAACCATTGCGCGAGCTCGAGTCATGGGTGCTCGACAATTTGAACAAGCCACTCACGGTCCCAGTGCTGGCGCAGCGGGTCGCGATGAGTCCGCGTAATTTCGCTCGCGTCTTTACTAAAGAAATGAAGACCACGCCGGCGAAGTTTGTTGAACGTCTTCGCGTGGAAGCGGCGCGCCGGCGACTGGAAGAAAGTCAGAACAGCATGGAGACGATCGCGAGCGAGTGCGGGTTTGGAGACGTGAACTCGATGCGCAATGTCTTTCAACGCACTTTGAAAATTCCGCCCGGGCAATATCGCCGCCATTTCCGGCACGTGAAACACCCGACGCGAAAATCGAGAAACAAATCAGAATGAAGAAACTAATTTGGTTAATCGCACCGGCGCTCTTTCTGAACGCAATTGCGGCTGCGCAAACAACTTCACCTGACGAGAGCGCAGCGATCACGAGAACGGCGCTCGATTACATCGAAGGTTGGTACGCAGGCGACGCCGCGCGGATGGAACGCGCGCTTCATCCAGAATTGGCCAAGCGCATGATC
>QHXE01000438.1 GCA_003222835.1 Acidobacteriota bacterium
CGGCGGGGAAGAAGCATAAGCAAGCCATCGCGGCGGTCGAGGCCGCCGCTCTTTATCAACCCGCTTCCGAGGAGGCTCTGTTAGAGCTCACAATCACTTACTACGAGGCAGGGCTCTTCGATAAAGCTCTTCAATCCCTACAGAAGGCCATCGCCCTCAACCCACAAAGCACCAGCGTGCATGGCATGCTGGGTAAGACCTATTTTGCGCTTCGCGAATACGAAAAGGCGGCCGCGGAACTTAAAGTGGCCCTGGAGTTAGGTTCGAATGATTTTGATACCAGTTTCACGCTTGCGATAGCGTACTTGCAGCAGCGCCAGTTTACTGAGGCAAGGCAAGTCTTTGATTGGATGCTTCAGCACCTCGGCGACCAGCCGGAGCTTCATGTCGTGATTGGTCGGGCATTTCGGGTGGCGGGCCGCCTGCCCGAGGCAATAGATGAGTTCAAGAAAGCTATCGGGCTCAATCCCAGTCTGGCGCGCGTCCACGACAACCTGGCGCTCGCTTATCTAATGAATGAAGGCGCCTCCCGCCTGGCCGACGCGGAGCGAGAGTTCAAAACTGAGTTGCTCTCAAACCCGGACGAGTTCTTTGCCAACTATTATCTCGGCATCGTTTATATCTTCGAAAGAAAGTGGGAGCTCGCGATTGCCTTTCTAAAAAACGCATCCCGAGTCCAGGCCGACAATCCAGATCCATATTTTCAGCTTGGCCAGGCTTATCAGGAGTTAGATAAGCACGATCAGGCGATAGAAGCACTCAAGAAGTCCATCGCCCTGAATCCGGATCTGGCCCACAACAAATTCCAGGTGACTACTGCGCACTATCGGCTCGCACAGTCTTTGCTCAAAGTCGGGCAGGTGGAAGCGGGGCAAAGAGAGTTGCGGGTAGCGTCGGAACTGAAGGCCGAAGCCTTCAAGATGGCGCAAACGCTCAACACCGGACCGTCCCCCATGGGCACATCCCAATTGCCGGAACAAGAGGACAAGCTGCCGGCATCAGCTTCAGTTGACAGCGCGACCGCCGCGTCGAACGTGCCTGATGAAAAGACCAGGCGAGAGTTGGAGAGCGCCGAAGCTTACTATGCGAAGCTGCTTGCTGCGACACACAGCAGCATTGGATTGCTGCGAGCGGATCGGGGCGACTTCCGTGCGGCGGCGGAGCAGTTTCGTCTGGCGGCGAACTGGAACCCAGAGCAGGAGGACGTCGATTACAACCTGGGTCTGGCATACTTTCGGGCAGAATCCTACAACAACGCAATTCCGGCGTTGGAGACAGAAGTAAAGACTCATCCACAAAATATCCGTGCCCGTTGGCTGTTAGGCTTGAGCTACTTCTGGATCTCAGAATATCCCAAGGCCTCCGAACTCCTGGCTGACGTAGTCACTTCCGAATCAACCAACGTTGATCTCTATTACGCGCTTGCTTCTTCTCTGATCAAGCTGGGCAAGATCGAGCTCGCTGCGCAAGCAATTCAGCGAATGGCCAAAGTTACCGGCGATTCGCCCCAGCTCCACGTGCTTCTGGGAAATCAGTTTTACGCGCAGGGTGATAATGATCGAGCGCTGGAAGAAGTCATTGCGGCGGTGACGTTGAGCAGAAAAACGAGACAGGCGCATTACTATGCAGGGTTAGTCTATTTGAAGATGAAGAGATTTGACGAGGCAACCCGTGAGTTCGAAGCCGAGCTGGGCCTGAACTCGAATAACCTCGATGCTAAGTACCAACTCGCGCACACGCTGCTGATTCGGCAGGAACTTGCGCGCGGCGTCCAATCGATGCGCGAAGTTGTAAAAGCGAAACCCGATTTTGCGGATGCGCGCTATGAGTTGGGCAAGGCACTACTTGAGCAGGCAGTAGTCCAGGAGGCGGTGGATAACCTGGAGATCGCGGCGAAGCTCGACCCCCAAAATCCGCTGGTTCACTATGAATTGGGCAGAGCGTACATGGCCGCCGGGCGTCGCGAGGAGGGTAGGCGCCAGAATGAGATCTTCAATCAGCTTAGGAAGACCGGGCCGGACCGGAAAGATCAGTAGGCCGCATTATTCATGAGTGATTTTTTTCATTAGTCCGCGAAGCGGACGAACGAAAATAGCCCAGCGATTCATCGCTGGGATCAGGTCTTCTCCGTGTTCTCCGTGCCTCCGTGGTGCTTTTTTAAAGCAATTTCAACACGGAGACACAGAGACCACGGAGTCTACACGGAGAAGTTCGATTTCCCGACGGACCGCGAAGCGGGCGACAGACGGTAGGTTCGCGTGACCGATGCGCGGGTGGATTTCTGTCGCCCGTTTCACGGGCTCGGCCTGCTTTCTGCCGATGATCCCCAGCACTATCGATCGTCCGCTCTGCGGACTCCGCTGTGACTGCATTCATGAATAAACGGTCTAGGTCAAGCATATGGGATTGAGACAAAAGAGATTTCTAACCAGCGCGCTAATAGCTCTGCTGATGACAGTGCCCTGCCAGATAATCCATGGCCAGTCGGATGCGGTTCAGTTCATCGATATCACGGTCCCGGCCGGTATTAACTTCAAACATGTTTCGTCCCCGGAAAAGAAATATATAGCCGAGTCGATGAGCGGCGGGGTCGCGCTCTTTGATTATGACAACGACGGCTATCTGGATATTTTTCTGGTCAACTCTCTCACCGTGGAACTGCTCAAGTCGAACAAGCGAACCAGGAGCGCCCTCTATCACAACAATGGCGACGGGACGTTTACCGACGTCACCGACAGGGCGGGAGTGGCCGACATCGGGTGGGGCATGGGCGTGGCGGTTGGCGACTACAATAACGACGGCTTCGACGATCTTTATGTGACCTGCTTAGGTCCCAACCATCTCTTAAAAAATAATGGCAACGGAACCTTTACAGATGTCACATCGAAAGCCGGCGTTGGCGACCCACGATGGTCAACTGGAGCTGCATTCCTGGATTACGATAATGATGGCAAGCTTGATCTGTTCGTCACGAATTACGTTGGCTTTGATGTCAATCATCTACCGGCGTTCGGCGAGGGCCCGACGTGCCAGTTCAAAGGTGTTCCGGTGCAGTGTGGTCCGAGAGGCCTGCCAGGAGCGGGCGACACGCTTTATCACAATAACGGGGACGGGACCTTTACCGACGTGTCGAAAAAAGCTGGCGTTGACGACGCGATCGGTTATTACGGACTGGACGTCGTCGCGAGTGATTTTGATGGCGACGGCCGCATGGACATTTTCGTCGCCAACGACTCGACGCCGAATTATCTCTACCATAACAATGGGAACGGCACGTTTAGCGAAATCGGATTCGAATCGGGAGTGGCGGTCAACGGAAACGGCGCCGAGCAAGGGTGCATGGGCGTCACAGTGGGTGACTATGACCACGACGGAAGGCTCGACATTTTCATTACCAACTTCGACGATGAATACAATGTCCTTTACCGCAACGTCGCTCAAAACTCTTTCACGGATGTTTCCTACAAGGCCGCAGTGGCCCAGGTAAGTCTTTCTTACGTGGGCTGGGGAACTAAGTTCTTCGATTACGACAACGATGGCTGGATCGATCTGTTCGTTGCCAACGGCCACGCTTACCCGCAGAGAGATCACTATCGCCAGCGCAAGTTGTTGCACAGAAACAACCGCGATGGAACCTTTTCGGAGGTTGCGATGCAGTGCGGCAGCGCTCTGGCAGAAGAACGTGCGAGCCGCGGGACCGCCTTCGGCGATATCGATAACGACGGTGACATTGACGTCGTCGTCAACGATCTGGATGGGCCTCCACAACTGTTGCGCAATGACGGTGGAAACCGGAATAACTCGGTCATCGTGAAAACTATCGGTGTGAAGAGTAATCGGGACGGCATCGGTGCGCGCGTGAAGGTCGTCTCGGGTGGCCTGACCCAGGTAGACGAAGTGCGCAGCGGCGGCAGTTACCTATCGCAGAATGATCTGAGGCTACATTTCGGCCTCGAGAAGCGAACCACAGTCGACCTCATAGAAGTTCGCTGGCCCAGCGGCGCTGTCGATACCGTGACCGGTGTCCGCGCAAATAAAGTTGTGACGATTAGAGAAGGCAAAGGTTTGATCGAGCAGAAAGACTTCGCCGGAATTAAAAAGAGCACCGCCCGCAATGGCTTGGCACAAAATTAGGTTTATCAATCCGCAGAACGGACGAATGATAGTAGCCCAGCAGTTCAGAGGGTGTGTCAGAAGCCCGACCGTGAGGGAGGGCCACACACGCAAACACTCTTGATTCAAGAAAACTGGCGGCGAACGGTTGCGTTGAAGCCGATAGACGCCGTCGCGAGCGTCGCCCTTGCTTACGCGCGGGTTTCTGACACACCCTCTTCACTGCCGGATCCTCCGATCTCTTCAGCCGTCCGCTCTCACGGACTTGGTCTCGGACTCCTTGCCAATCCCAGCGATGAATCGCTGGCTATTTTCAATCGTCCGCTAACGCGGACTCGGAGAAACGCTACTTTTTGTGCAAAGCGGCCCACAATAGTAATCTTCGTGGGAACCACTCAATCAATGACTGCCTGCCGGGTGGCGGTGGGGCATACGCGGATCGCTGCCTGCGGGTCGTTTGAAAGTGACGGACCGAACGTGTCGCTTGGTATAGGTTTTCTCGAATTCTTTGACCTCGATAAACTGATTCGGCGCGACGTCCTTGAAGACTTGTCGTGTTCGGCTCGCGGGCCATGTCACTTCGATGGAAGCGATCGCTGTGGCCTTGCCAATACCGATGTGTTGCATCAGCGGTGACGCGCCGAACGAGCCACCGCTGGAGACCTCGCGATATCGAATCGGGTTCGCTTGCCCAAGGCCCGCAAGCGTCAGCTTGATCTTGGCTCCAATCGCCGCCCTGTTGCTCTTCACGCCGACTAGCTTGATGGAGATCCAACGGTTTGAGTGGCCGGGGTTCATGAAAAGGACGCTGTTGTACTTGTCGCCCGGGACCGCGCCACCCAGGTTTTCGAAAAGATCTTCATTGCCGTCGTTGTCCACGTCCGCGAAGGAGACTCCGTGCCCTTTCTGTAGATGTCCCGTGCCACTCGATGAACTGATGTCGACGAAATATTTTCCCTCGTGATTACGGTAAAGAAGATTCGGCATCAAAGCCGTGTAAGTCGGAGCGCCGGTGCCGAGATAGAAGTCGAGAAACCCGTCGTTGTCTACATCTCCGAAGTTTGCTCCCATGGCCGCAACTGCGCGGTCGAGACCGGTCTCGCGTGTGACGTCGGCAAAGCTCCCCTTGCCTGTGTTGCGGTACAGCTTCATGGAATCTCCCTCTCTCGGCAGTCCAAGATAGGGTCGCACCCATTCGCCGCTGGCAAAGTAGTAACTGGCGACGAACAGGTCGAGATGCCCGTCGTTGTCGTAATCCCAGAACCAGGTAGGGAAGCTCCACTTGGGCTTCTCGACTCCCAGTTGGGTCGCGACTTCCTCAAACGATCCATCGCCCCGGTTATGATAAAGGAAGTTGTCCTCTCCATAGTTTGATACGTAGAGATCCGGATAGCCGTCGCCATCATAATCTCCCCACGCGACGCCTTTCGTGAACGCGACGCGGTTAACGCCCGCCTTTGCCGACACATCCTCAAATGTACCATCACCTTTGTTGCGGAAAAGCTGGCTGGGCGTGTGCTCGTGTCCGACAAAGAGGTCAACCCAGCCGTCATTATCGTAATCGGCCCAGCCGGCGGAATGAGTGGGATAGTCCACACTCAGCAGGCCGCTCTCAAGGGTCACGTCAGTGAAGGTGCCGTCGCCATTATTACGTAGGAGCGAGTTACGCATGGGCCATTCCCATCCCCCGCGCATCACGTAGATGTCGAGCCAACCATCGTTGTTATAGTCGGTCTGGACGATATTGATTCCCCCGAGCTGTTCCGCGAGATGTGAGCGCTCAGAGACGTCCGAGAACGTCCCATCGCCGTTGTTGTGGAACATTCGCATCGGTTGACACGGATCGAAACTGGTTTCGACAATATCGAGAAATCCGTCGTTGTCGAAGTCGTCGACGATTGAGCCGCCGGCGTCGCCAACCTGGTCGAGACCGAGCGCCGGAGCAACATCGACGAAGCGGCCGATGTCCTCCTTCGATTCGAAAGCCGCAGGCGGGATCAGGTAAGCCTTCGGAACCTTGTCCGGATATCCGCCGAGCGTCTGGTAGGCAACATTGAGCAGCCAACGTATCTCCAGGCTCGACGGTTCACGTTCGAGATAGCGCTCGAAATACTCGATAGCCCGCTCCGAGCCTGACCGCAGAGTGTGGCGGGCAGCAAGCGAGAGTGGAAAGATGCACATGTCTGCGTTGTGACGAATCGCGCAATTCTCAACCTCGCCCCGCCGCATGTGGGCGATCCCAAGCGCCGCCAGGTCGATGCTTTCCATCGTCCTAAACTTGGGGTTATCGGTCGAATGCTGATGCGCGATGCGAACGCCCTCCTCGAACTGGTTGATCCCGTTTGTGACGTCGCCTTTGTAAAGGGAGACAACGCCCATTGCATTGTGGAGCCGCACGGCAGCGGCCGGATCGACCGATTCGTCTGCAAGGTGTAGCGCGCTTTCGATATTGCCAGTGACTTCGTCGATGGAGGCCCGCCTGATATCGCAGAGCGTGCTGAAGTTGGTTCGCTCTGAGGGCAGCTTGGCAAAGCTATCGATCAGATTGAAACCAGAGAAATCGGGCAGGCCTGCATCTGCCTGCGCTGGCGGCTGCATCTGTGCCCGGCCGGTCGGCCAACTGAAGGCGAGCAGCGACAGAACGAGGATTATTAGCAGTAGCGATTTTTTCAAGTGCTGAGCTCCGCCGCGATCTCGAAACGATCCTGGAAGGGATCGTAGAAGTTTAAGTACACCTGGAGTTAGGCGACCACTCGATCAACAGCCTCGATCGATTTTAAGAGAACGGCTTCACCGAAGACGGCCGGTAGATTCTTAACCAGCGCTTGTTTTCAGGTCAAGGCATTTGTATTTGGGGTAGTGACGCATTTTCAATGTTGAACGTTCAATAATTCAACAAGGCGAAAGTCAAAACGAGCAATGCGAGTCCGACGAGCACATAGACGAGAATTAACCACAGCCTGACGAATGTTCCGCAAGCGCGACATCGAACAGTTCGGCGTCGGTGGATCCTATGCTTACATTTCGGGCAGAGTTTCATTTACCTATCTTGGGGATAAGAGTAAGATACCCTGAAAAGGCGAAAGCCGCTAAACCTCACGGATTCGCCGCTGATTAAAAGTGCATAGCACCTTAAGCGCAATATCACTGCGGGTTCACTGTGCGCAAGCTTTTACTTGCATTCTCGCTTAATGTTCTTATCTATCACTTTCCTAGTTATGCGAACACTGTCAATCAGACCTCCAACATCAGGAAGCTTATCATCGATTTGCCACTGAACGTATCCGATTTCTTCTGCCCGTCGTGACAGCCACGCCGCAAGATGAACAATACATTCTCCTCACCTCCCCTTTCACCTCCTTAGCGCACTACGATATTAAGTGATGCTAAGTTCGCGCACTCGGGTTCGCATCCAGCGGCGTCGTGCGCCGGATGCCGGCGATCATGAGCCCGAAGGCGTGACCTTCGCAACCCTATGGGGACCTTTACGAAAAAACAAGGCCGCCGCGCCAGAAAGGATACCGATGGTCCCAACGCAAATATGAAAAATTACAAGCGGTGAAGGCCTCATCCTGCTGCTCCTCTCTTATTAGCCAATAAGCGGCCGCCCGCGACAATCTTGCCAAAGACGCGGGCGGACTATGTCTCCAAATTTATTAATACTTTTCCTCTTGCGTGCCCTTCTTCCACGTATCGCATAGCATCCGAGACCTCACTTAAGTTGTAACGCCTATCGATGATCGGTTCTAGTTTGCCGGTCACGATGAGTCCGCCTAACAGGATCAGATCCTCTTGACTTGGTTTCGAAATGAACGGGACGGCCTTCCGATTACCGAAGAGTGATGACCAGAGCACTTCAATCATTGGAGCCAGAAGACCCATCACCGTCATGTCATGCGGCGCCCCAATCATGACGAATCTTCCCTTGGCAGTTAAGACACGCCTGCATTCTGAAAACGGATGGTTACCAACGCAGTCAAGAATCAAGTCGTAGCGCTGGTTGCTCGTAGTGAAATCGTGTCGAGTGTAGTCAATGACTTCGTCTGCGCCGATTGATCGAACCATGTCGATATTCCTGGTGCTGCAAACGCCGGTCACTTCCGCGCCGAACGACTTGGCGATCTGCACCGCGAACGTGCCCACACCTCCCGCCGCACCATTGATCAAGATCTTGCTGCCCGGCTGAATCTTTCCCTTGTCGCGAAGGCCCTGCAACGCGGTCAGCCCCGCGACATTTACGGAAGCGGCCTGCTCGAACGTAACGTCGTCCGGTTTCATTGCCACCTTTGATTCGCCTGAGCATGCATACTCAGCGAAAGCTCCACGGCACGCGCCGAACACCTCGTCGCGCGGTTTGAACTGCGTGACGTTTTTCCCAACCGCTTCAACCTCGCCGGCCACATCAACACCGGGTCGGCCCAGTCTTGGTTTGCGCAGACCGAAAAATAGCCGAAGGAGGCGCGGCTCGCCTTTCATGAGGCGCCAATCAAGTGGATTGACGGAAGCCGCGCGGACTCTTATCAAAACTTCATTGTCCTTGGGAACGGGCTTCTCGACATCCGTGATTCGCACAACATCCGGACCTCCGTAACTCGTATAGATGGCAGCTTTCATGTTAGGAGCCCTCCGCAGCGCGGGCCTCCTCCTTCCATCGTTGAACGTTCACGCCTTTCACGAGCAGCCACACGGCCAGCGATCCTTCACCGATAAACGCTGCGGCGAAGATGAAAGGTGTTAGGCGTGCACCGAGCAGTGGTAATAAGAAGTTCGCGAAGCAAACGATTACGTAACTCAAACCCCCGATACCCAGCAAGATACCCAATATGCGTGGCAAAAAGGTCGATCGCAAAATCAAATATCCGATGACA
>QHXE01000439.1:0-1119 GCA_003222835.1 Acidobacteriota bacterium
GATGTCGCCGTAGAGATTCTCACAGAGCAGGATGTCGAACTGTTCGGGACGCATGACAAGCTGCATCGACGCGTTGTCGACGATCTTGTCTTCAGCTTCGATCTCCGGATGATCTTCTCCGACTTTGTGAAAACATCGCAGGAACAATCCGTCGGAGAGCTTCATGATGTTCGCTTTGTGCACGCAGGTGATCTTCTTGCGCTTTTCCCGCAACGCATAGTCGAACGCGAAGTGGGCAATGCGCGTCGAAGCTTTCTCAGTAATAATCTTCAGACTCTCGACCACCCCGGGAATGATTTCGTGCTCGAGACCTGAATACAAACTCTCTGTGTTCTCGCGCACCACCACTAAATCCAGTTCAGGATTGCGGCAGGGAATGTTCGGCAACGCTCTGATCGGCCGCAGGTTGGCGTAGAGATCGAGGGCTTTGCGCAAGCCGACGTTCACGGAAGTGAAACCCTTGCCGACGGGTGTGGCAATCGGGCCTTTGAGTCCGATCTTATTGCGCTTGATGGAGTCGAGTAATTCTTCGGGCAGAGTCTGGCCGAATTTGTCCAGCGCCTGCTGGCCGGCGATGTGTTCCTCCCACTCAATCTGCACGCGTGAAGCTTCGATGATGCGCACAACGGCGGACGCGACTTCGGGTCCGATGCCATCGCCGGGAATCAGTGTGATACGATGCATAAAACTGAATCCGTACTTTGTTCTTGGTGCTTTGTACTTTGGTGCTATGGTCGTCAAAAGTCAAAGGACAAAGCACAAAGTACAAAGTACCCTGCCGAAGGTGAATAAAATATCCAAATTGCGCCTGGCCGATATCATCATCGTCGGAGGCGGCGTTATTGGTTTGACGATTGCGCGTGCTTTGGCGAAGCGCGGCGCAGGTGATGTCGTGTTGATTGAGAAGGATCAGCCTGGTCTGGAAGCCTCATGGGCGGCGGGAGGTATTCTGGGACCGCAGGCGGAAGCCGATCAGACAGACGACTTTTTTCGTCTCGGCTGCGCCAGTCGTGACCTGTACCCATCATTTGCCGACTCTCTCAAAGAAGAAACTGGAATGGATGTGGAGCTTGATAAGACTGGGACGCTCTATCTCGGATTCACCGCAGACGACGAACA
>QHXE01000439.1:1356-10921 GCA_003222835.1 Acidobacteriota bacterium
CACCGGTCGTGGTGCTGGCCGCCGGCGCCTGGACTTCGCTTATTCAATCGACAGGAACGCCGCTGCCGAAAATCGATGTCGAACCAGTGCGCGGACAGATGCTCAGTTTTGAAACACAGCCGCCGATCGCGCAACATGTGCTTTACAGTTCGCTGGGTTATTTGGTCCCGCGACGCGACGGGCACATTCTGGCCGGCTCGACTACGGAGTTTGTCGGCTTTGACAAAGACGTGACAATAGACGGCGTCAGTGAGATTAGGGAAATGGCCGTGGAGATTGCGCCTCTACTGGACGACTCGCCCCTCGTTGATTCGTGGTCTGGTCTGCGACCGTGCGCGCAAGATGGTTTGCCGGTCCTTGGTCCGCATGAAGAAGTCGAGGGCTTATTTTATGCTACTGGTCACTATCGCAATGGAATTCTGCTGGCGCCAATAACGGGAGAGTCGATCGCGGATATTGTGACTGGCGTGCCGATGTCGCCCTTATTCGCTGCGTTTTCACCGAACCGGTTTTGAGATAAACTAAGCTTATTCTCGTAAAGATCGAATGAAACTCTTCGCGCTTTTGTTACTTCTTACGCTTGCCATTGTCGGTGTAAATGATCGCGCACTCGCACAATCCCAACCTGTGAAGGATGCCGCGGGTGTCGCTCGTAATGGTGAAGCTAACAAACCAGCCGCCGAAAAGCCTTCGTTAAATCCAAACGACGCGCGCACAGCCGCGCAACTCTTCGAAGACGCGGACAAATACCTCGAAAAGAAATTTGCCGAGTTCGAGAATCGCCATATGCCTTTCGACGCGCGCTTGTCAGACAAGATCAAACAGGAGCAGCGCGATTTGGCGGCAAGTTATGCGACCTTGTTGGCGGCGCGCCAGCTTGAAGGTCAGGATGTTTATTATCTCGGTCTGCTTTACAATCTGGCGCGCAATTTCGACGCGGCACTGGAAACAATGCGCCGCTTTCTCGCGGAGAATCCGAAGGCAACCGGAGAACCGGCGCAAAATGCCCGCGCGATCATCGTGATTCAGGCGGCGAAAAAGGGATTGCTCGAGGAAGCCGGCAGCCGTTTGGCCGAGTATGCGAAAGATCAACCGCAACTGGCCGAAGACCGTTACACGTTAGAGAACTGGGTTGGGGTCGGTTACTTCAAAATCAAGCGAAGAAGAAGAGGTTCTTCGAGCGCGACACAATCCTGAATGACGCGGTTGTGCTGCTTTCGGAGACCGAACTGAAGTTGAAGAAAAAGGACGATGCCATCGCCGCGGTGCAGGAAATGAACGCCCTGTCGCTGAGCTTGCCATCCGGAAATCTGCACAAACTGGCCCTGCGCCGGCTGCTCCAGATCGATCCTTACATCGATCTCTTCAAATCGCTTGGCGACCCGCATGCAACGGTGGCCGCTCCGCCTGAGATTGTGGCGAACGAGTGGATCGATCAGCAGGCGGCGAAAATTTCGGATTTGCGCGGACGCGTGGTGCTGCTTGATTTCTGGGCAACCTGGTGCGGCCCGTGCCGCGTCACTCTTCCGCGTTTGCAAAAATGGCACGAGAACTATAAGGACAAGGGGCTCGTCATCATTGGCATGACAACCTTCGAGGGCCATGCGGAAGGCAAACAGTTGACGCGCGCTCAGGAACTTGATTACCTGCGCGATTTCAAAAAGAAGCTTCACTTGTCATACGGTTTCGCCGTTGCTGATGCACCTGAGAATGATCGAAATTATTCAATCTCGAGCATCCCAACGACATTCTTGATCGATCGCCGGGGCGTGGTGCGATTCATCAGCGTAGGATCGAATGACGAAGAAAGCGCAGCGCTGGGGAAGATGATCAGGAAGCTGATCGACGAACCGGCGCCTACGAACACCGATTCAGCTAAGCGGTAAAGCCGTCCGCACGGGCCGAGGCGCAGCGTCTCTTGTACTTAGAGAACTCGTACGGAAAGGCTGAGGCCTTTCCAGCGACGTGGTGCCGCGTCGCGCGTACGAGTTGCAAATAAAATCCTTGATTCTTTAGTAAAAGCTTCTCTATTTGCAGTGTTCGTAGAGGCGTCAGAGCCGCAAGAGAATCCGCACCATCCGTTATCTCATGCGATTGTTCATCTATAAACTTCACACTTGGCTTGGCTTGATCGTCGCGATTCCGGTCTTGGCTTGGGCTTCTAGCGGGCTTTTGTATGCGTGGCCGAACGCTGTAGAAGGCGGCAGGATTGAAAGCATCGATGCAACGCGAGTCCGGGTTTTGCCGTCAGATGCTCTGACGAAGGCGAGCGAATTTGCGGGGCGGAAATTGCCGACGACGGCGTTGACGCTTCTGACGCGCGACGGACGCCCCGTTTATCAAGCCATTGGCGGCATGGGCGCTGATTCTCTATTGATTGACGCGGAAACCGGAACGGTGATCAAGACACCGCCACCGGGAGCGTTGACCCGATATTTTCGCCAGGCGCACTTTTATTTTTTCGCGGGACCGTGGCAAGTACCGCTACTGATAACACTCGCGCTGCTCGCATGCCTGTCGGCAGGCTCAGGCCTCTATTTGAATTTGACGCTGAGGTTTGGGAGACTATCTCGACGAAGTTAAGCAATGCAGTTTTCATTTGTTAATATTTTCATCGCGTTTGCCGGCGGGCTGCTATCATTTCTTTCGCCGTGCGTCCTCCCGCTGGTTCCAGGATACATCTCGCTGATGTCCGGTATCAGCATCGATCATTTGAAAAACGTTGGCAGCGGCGCGCGACGGGCCGTGATCCTTAATTCGCTGGCGTTCAATGCCGGATTGTCAGTGATCTTCCTCGCGCTCGGAAGCACGGCGGGACTCCTCGGTTCAGCGATTATAAGCAATCCCTGGGTGCGCATCATCGGCGGCCTGGTGATCATAGTGTTTGGTCTGCACCTGATCGGGTTGCTGAAGATCAAGTATCTCTACAAAGACACGCGCCAGTTCTCAAGCGAGAAACCGCGCGGCATGCTCGGATCGTTGACGCTGGGGATCGCCTTCGCTGCCGGTTGGACTCCCTGCATTGGCCCAATCCTTGGCGGCATCATTGGATTGGCGGCCACGAGCGGAGGTTGGAAAGGCGGACTGCTTCTTTCTGCTTTTTACTCCGCAGGTCTCGCCGTGCCTTTTTTGGTTACTGGTCTAGGGATTAATCAGTTTCTGAGTTTCTACGGAAAGTTTCGTCGGCATCTGCACAAGGTCGAAGTTGTTTCCGGCATCATTCTGATTCTGATCGGGGTGCTGGTAATGAGCAATCGCGTGACGCTGTTGGCAAGTTCGCATTTGGCAGCATGGCTGCCGAATCTCGAGTCGCATCTGAAACCGATTGGGATTTCTGAAACTAAGGCGCCGGACAACGCGGGTATTAAGCAAAACTTTCCATCAGCTCCTGATGTGCAATTCACTAAGCTGGACGGTAGCGCTCTGCATCTGAAAGATTTGCGCGGACGCGTGGTGCTGTTGAATTTCTGGGCGACCTGGTGCATTCCCTGTCGCTCCGAAATTCCTTCGTTGAGTGCCATGCAAAAAGATTTCGAGTCGCGTGGCTTGAGCATCGTCGGAGTCTCGTATGACGACACCGCCGATCTGGTTCAGCAATTCCAGAAGGACATTCCGCAGAGTTATCAGGTCGTCCTCGGAGGTCGTGAAGTGGGAGCAGATCTTCCCGCGGCTCCATTGCCGACGACCTACATTATCGATCGGGAGGGTCGCATTCGCGAAAAAATAATAGGTGAAAGGACTCGCGCCCAGTTCGAGTCATCAATCAAACCGCTGCTTGAAGAAAGTCAGGCGACGGCGCAAAACGACAAGTAGGTTTTCTTTGCGACTTGGCGCCTTTGCGTGAGACTGCCCTTTGTCGCGGTGACCGTTAGTAAATGAAGGGTTAACGCAAAGGCGCAAAGTACACAAAGTTTGGAGTAAAGCCATGAAGAGATTGGTGCTGATTCTATTAACTCTGATAATTATTCCTGCGGCGCTCCGCGCTCAGGGCAATCACGAATATTCACCACTGGGTCAGTAATAAGCCGGTCAGTCTGCGCTCGTTGATGCAGGGCAAGAAACTGGTGATGGTGCTTTACTTCGCTCCGTGGTGTCCGAACTGGCGCAACGAAGCACCGGTGGCGGCGAGTCTTTACGATAAGTACAAATCGCAGGGCTTCGAGATAGTCGGCGTCAGCGAATACGGCGCGCGAGATGATACGCGCAATTTCTTCGGCCCGACTGGCCCGCCCTATCCCGTGGTCGTCGAATCGGAAACGCGCGAAGATCGCGAGAAGACTCCGCACTTTGGCTATCGCCAATTGACAGGCGACACGCGCAAATGGGGTTCGCCATGGAACATTTTCCTTGAGCCTTCGAAGTGTGACCCGAGCGCCGACATGCTCACGGAAAAGGCGTGGATCGTCAACGGCGAACTGATCGAAGCTGAGGTGGATAAATTCATTCACGATCGTCTTGCCGCGAATGCAGTGATCACTCCGTGCAAGCAATGAACTGAATTTAGAAACCGCCTCGGTTTGCCGTGACGTAAGACAACCTAAAGGTTGAACTCTAAACCGTGATCGCAAAGTTCAGAGTTCAACCTTTAGGTTGTCGTTTTTGAGTTGAATACCAGGCAGCAAACTGATCTATGGGCTGATCAAGATCTTCCCTTGACACTCTTAATCACAGAAGAAGCAGCAGGCGAGCGCCTCGACGCGTTTCTGGCTATGCAAATCGAAAGTTGGAGCCGCTCGCGTTTGCAACGGCTGATCGAAGACGCCGAGGTGCTGGTAAACGGGCGCATCGTCAAACCTTCTTACAAGCTCCACGCAAATGATGAGATTGAAGTTGAACTTACGCCACCTTCTTCGACTCACTTTGTGGCGGAAGACATTCCGATCGAAATCGTCTATGAGGACGAAGACCTGATCGTGGTGAATAAACCCGCGGGCATGATCGTTCATCCAGCCGCCGGAGTCGCGTCGCGGACACTGGCAAACGCGCTCGCTTTTCATTTTCAGAAACTCTCAACCACCGGCGGCGAAGCTCGGCCAGGCATCGTCCATCGTTTGGATAAAGGCACTTCCGGTTTATTGGTCGTCGCGAAGACCGAGAGCGCGCACGAAAAACTCGCGGATCAATTTCGCGCGCGCGAAATTTTTAAATCTTATATCGCGCTGGTTCACGGACAAGTCGAAAGAGATACCGGCCGGATCGATCAACCGATTGCCCGCGATCCACGCCATCGCACGCGGATGGCGATCGTTCGTGGTGGCCGCCCGGCGCTTTCGAGTTACCGCGTTCGCGAGCGTTTCGATCGGTTTACGCTGCTCGATGTCGAACTGAAGACCGGGCGCACTCATCAAATTCGCGTACATCTCGCCTGGATAAAACATCCCGTGGTGGCTGATGATGTTTATGGGAGCGGTCGCGACAAGACCGTTGTTGATCCAAGACTTCGTTCTGAAATTGCCAAGCTGGGCCGGCAATTTCTGCATGCCGAGCGGCTTGGGTTTCGTCATCCAAGGACACAAGAGCAGATGCTCTTCAGAGCGCCGCCGCCACCTGAGTTGCGGAATTTTCTCGGGGAGCTGCGTTCAACGGCCAAGTCTGGCTGATTCATTCTGCAAAGTGCTTGGTTGCGATGCAGATTGAAAGCCTAAGTTGGCAGAATTTCCCGCCCTTCCTGCGTTTGACACCAGCGCGCGCCTGCCCCAAGATAACCTTCGTTCCCCCCAAAAAGCTGGTAACTGCGATTTGCTCGATCAAGATGATCGCGAACGTTCCTCCGTGTCAGAAATCCACCGTGAGGAAGGACGACCATTCTTGCTGACACGCGGCTTCCGACATTCGCACTTTGCCAGAGCGATTGATAGTTAACATGATTGGAGGAGCAGAGGTATGTCCAAAGTTTTTGTTACGGGCCTTTTCAAGACCCGAGCTGCCGCTGAAGCGTCGGTCGACGCAATTATCAAACGGGGCTACACGCGCGATGACATTAGCGTGTTGATGTCGGATGCCACCAAGAACAAAGAGTTCGCGGTAGAAACCCGATCGCATGCGGCGGACGGCCTCGGCATTGGCGGCGCTATTGGAGGAACAGTTGGCGCAGTATTGGCCGCAATTGTGGTCGTCGCAACTCCAATCGCAATACCGGGCGGTTTGTTTGTTGCCGGTCCAATCGCAGCAGCACTCGCCGGCGCCGGCGCTGGTGGCGCCACAGGCGGACTAATCGGCCTGCTCATCGGCACCGGCATACCGGAGCATCGCGCGAAGGTTTACGACGCCGGCCTGCGCGGCGGCGGAATCTTGCTGGGCGTTGAAGCAAAGTCCAAAGAGGACGTCGACAAGCTGGCAACGCTGCTCGAAGATATCGGCGCCGAATACGTCCGCACCGAGTAGATCGATCTTCACATCGTTTTCTGTTTTTCGGTGAGAGCGATTCCCATCTTCTCGAGCGTTATCTTGTTCAGCGTTCCGGTTATTTTCAGACCTTCGGCTTGCTGATACTTCTTAAGTCCGGCGCGGGTGTCGGTATCGAGCTTACCGATCTGTTCTCCACTAAAAAAGCCGCGCTGCTTAAGAATCGTCTGCGCTTGCTTGATTTGGTCCGCAGTGGCTCGAAAGATCGGCTTCCGATTGGGCGTGGCTTTATTGCTGTTCGACGAACCATTCGAGTTAGCGTTCGTGTTCTGATTCTGCGCGACAGAGATCGAGAGCAACAGGAAAAGCGAGAGTACTAAAAACGGGAGCGCCTTCATGTGATTCTCCTTCTGATTTTCGGGAGCCGTATTGAGCGTCCGAAACTGATAAAGCCTAACGAGCGATTAAAAGCCGGACGTGATGACGAGCAGCTATCATACTATCGCTGTCAAGCCTGAACGCGTGCCCGATTAAACTCTTCCCTGTCCCACCTAACCCTCCTTCTGAGAGCTACTTAAAATGGGAGTCAAATATGGTTGGCAAATCTTAAACGCGTCTGTTATTATCATTTAGCCCTGAGCCCGAGGGTATCGTACAAAGAACCCACCGACCCTCGAATCACTTAAGACGTACCAAACGATGAACCGATACCTTCCCCCTGTTTTCCTGTTACTGCTCACTTGCGCGCCCGCGTTAGCCCAAAGCGCATCCTATTCCTTCGATAACTTTGACGTAGCGAATGGTGTACGGATCTATTCTGAACCGGCCAAGAGTCATGCCGCAGTTCCCCGATCGCGACGGACAGTCGGAAATGCAACTGCGACTAAGCCAGATCGAAACGTTATCCCGACCGTGCTGGTCTATCCGGCCACGGCAGACGGTGGCAAGACTTCGTCGCTGCATGGATACACCACCGGCAGCGCCGAGGTCGATAACTATCTCGGCAACTCAGGAACCAATAATCGCGTCGATCCTCTGGTGCTCTATTCAATCATGCATCAGGAATCGAGTTTCAAATTGCACGCCGTCTCGCCGAAAGGGGCGCGTGGGCTCATGCAATTGATGCCAGGGACCGCGGCCCGCTATGGAGTCTCGAATATTTTCGATGCTAAACAGAATATCGAAGGCGGCGCGCGCTACATTCGCTTTCTGCTCGATCTCTTTGATGGAGACATCAATCTTGCTTTGGCCGGATATAACGCCGGCGAGGGCGCAGTGGAAAAGTATGGCTGGCGCATTCCTCCTTACTCGGAAACCCAGGAATATGTCCGGCGCATCTCGCGGCGATACAGTCTGCTGCGCGATCCAAACGCCGCACTTTATGCCCCGCGACTCTCTTCCGCGCAGGTAGCCACGCTTCGTGATAAGCAACCAGCACCGCTCACAATTTACGAGAGAACAATTCTTACTGTGCGTTTGCCTGACGGGAGATTGCAGTTAATGAGTCAGTAGGCAGAATTTCCCAATTGGTTCTTGTAAGACGAGGCGATTCGTGCGAAGCAGGCGAGTCGCCTCGTTTTGCATTTCCTGGACGGTGTCCGATAAGCTTCAGCTTGTCGCGATCGGCTTGGTTCACGTTCTTTAACGATTGAAGGCGACAAGCTGAAGCTTATCGGACACAATTGGAGCAAAGAATGCGCTGCGATAAATGTGGATCGTTTCTCGATTCAGACAGCCGGTTCTGCAAGACGTGCGGGGCTGCTGTCCGCGATTCCGAAGAAACGCAAATTGCGCGTCCACAGTCTTCCGTTCCGACCCATTCCGATGAGGGCGACGATGTCGAGAACGTAATCTTTAGGGTACGTCCGACAATGCTTTTCATAAAGATCGGATACGGAGCCACAATATTGGGCGCCATTCTACTAACGATCCTGCTGGCGATGATCAAAATCGTGGACATTCCCTGGTACGTTTCGCTTCCCATCGCGATGGGCCTGTTGCTGATTCCCGCTTATTATCATCTTAAGCGCAACATGATTCGCTATACCGTCACCGACGCGAAAATCGAAATCGATTATGGCCTGATTGCGCGGACGACGCGGAATATTCCGATCTCTAAGATTCAGGACGTGACGGTGTCGGCGTCGATTTGGCAGCGCTTACTGGGCTTTGGCGACATCGTAGTCGACAACGCCAGCGAAATCGGCGGGACGACGACTCTGCACAACATCAATAATCCTCGCCACTACGCCGACCTGCTTTTGCGGCAGCTGCCGCGATGGCATTAGTCTAATTAGAGTTATGAGTGTGCCAGACTTCATCTGTTTCAAGCGAAGGAAGAGCCTTTCCAAGATTCTGGCGCTGATGCTTCTAATCTTATCTGCATCGGCCCTCGCGCAAGCCCATCCGCCATCGGCCGACGTGGTCAAAATGTTTCCGTTAGACCTGCGTGGCTTCCATACCGATCCACTGTCCATGCGACCGTTGGTGACCCTTGCTAAGGAAGGACTCCTTCAAGCAGATTATTTCGCTTCCGACGCTAATCAAACCAACGCGTCACCATTTCTCGGGGCGGAAGCTGAATACTTAACAGAAAATGGCAACAGGTTGCTTGTTGAGATTGTTAGGCTGCGAAGCGATTCTGAGGCTTATTCTTTCCTGACAGTAACCGCGCGAAAGATGAGAGAAGAAGAACGCTCGCAGAATATGCGACTTGGCAACGTAGGAACAGCAAGCTTTATCGGACCACGAAGTATTGTTTTCTTTTGCGATACGACGTTCGCTCGAATAACCAATGAGACCGCGGGAAATTCTGATGAAGTGGTTGCTCTCGGACATCTGCTTGCAGAGACATTCGGGAAGGGTGAGGATGATGTTCCGGTCCTGGTTAAGCATCTTCCTGATTGGCAGGCCACCCAACCCACAGCAATCTATGCCGTGAATGTAGGCCCGCTTCGAGACGCAATTCCAGATCAACCAATTCTCAGCGAACTAAACTTCGAAGGCGGCACCGAAGCAGTCAGTGCGAACTACGGCCAGTCACAGCTCGTGATTGTTGAATTCACCACGCCGCAAATCTCAATCGATAACGATCAGCGAATCTTGGCTAAGATTCAGGAGCTTAAGAATCAGGGGCAATCGGCGCCCTCTGCCTATCGTCGCGTGGGAAACTATTCAGTCTTTGTTTTCAATGCATCGGATGAGAAGACCGCTAACGAGC
>QHXE01000440.1 GCA_003222835.1 Acidobacteriota bacterium
ACCTGGCTGATTCGGAAGCACGAATCTATCTCTTGTGTGACGCCGGGGCCACAGCGGCCAGCATCTGGAATTCCATGCGTGAACAGGGGCTGGAAGTCAGTCGAAAGCAAATCAACGAATTTTTGGAGATGCTGGTCGCGGCGAGATTAGTTTATGAGGAGGGCGGGCTATATCTTGCTTTGGCAACTTCGGATAATCTGGAGGTCGCGGAGTTTGAGACGGAACTTTACGGTACAAGCGAAGCTCGTGCTCTGGCGCCAGTTCAGATTCAGCCATTGGATAGACGCAGCCTGGTAGCCTGATGAATGACGGCATTCCGCAGCGGTCTTCACTCTGGTTCTCGGAATCAGGGCCAATACCGCCATCTTCAGTGCCGTGAACCTTGTTTTGTTCAACTAGACCCACCATTTCTCTGGCAGACCGAAGGTCGCGGTTTTCTTCAACTGCTGGTCACGCTTCTGATCCTTGGGGACTTGGTCCTGCATCTCGTCCATAATTTTCAAGACCTTGCGCAACAACCCGAGTTCTACCTTCGTCAGATCAGGGTGGCTAAAGTCTATCAGTAAGACAATGCGAGTCCGGTGGCTCTGGTTCCAGGCTTGATGAAAAAACGAGTCGTCAAAAATAACGCATTTACCCTCTTCCCAAGATCTTGTCTCCGTGCCCACGCGCATGCCGCAATCATCGGGAACGCAGAGCCCAAGGTGACATCTAAGTCTCAAATTGGAAGGGCCGCAATGAGGTCTTATGAACGTGCCGGGAGCAAGCGCCGAAAAATATGTCAGGTGGAAGAATTTATCTTCAGCGATTGACTCGATTATCCGGGTCGTTTGGGGGCAACGCGCACAGTTCTGCTGAAACCTCGTCTCACCAGCGAAGAAATGATATTCAGCCCAAGTGCCTGCTCTTATGAGATCTGCCTGAGGGTGAGGTCCAAAGGCATAACTGTAATTATCGCGCAGTTGCAGCAGCTCGGATTTTATGGTTTCATACTGTGCTTCCAAGCCCGCCACCCACTCGAATTGACTTGGTTCCCAAAACGGCTTAGCTGTTAGACCTGGTAGGAAAAAGTATTTTGGCCTTTGCAGTGGATCGGACGGCACAGTCGAATCCATGCCGCCTGCGGCTCGAATGACATTTTCGATTCTCGCAAGTGAGGTTCGCGAAATGTCTGTGCCTTTTGACAGATCACTCAGATGCTCTATCAGGTACTGCGCATTCTGTGGCGAAATAAGACTCATAACCCACACTGCCTCACGTAAGGCAAGTTCTCGAAATCGTCGTTTTACCCGGTGCGCTTTATAATAGCCGCTCGCTCGCCAGAAAGGCGAATACCGCGGAGCTCACCGTGGTCGGCGTGATCCCGCCAACTTTCAAGCTCCCTCCTTCGTTTTCTGCGAGGGTCACCGGCTCTGAAGAAACGGTGATTAATGCTGACAATCACGGGCCATTGTGCTGATTCCGAAACTTATCTAACTTGTCAACGTGTTTAGTTCGTTGCGGCGTCGGTTTGCGCGCCTTCGCGGCACACGGTATTCTCTTAAGTGTGTTCGGTTTTGACCACGAATGAGCATGGCCATTAAGCTTAATCTGGCGAGCAATCCTTTTCGCAATCGCGCCCTGCCGTGGACTGTGATTACCGTGATCACCGTTGTGTCGGTCGTGCTGCTTCTAATCATTGCGAAGTCCACAGTTCAAACGAACGCACAGGTTCAGTCCACGCAACAGGACATTGCTGGCTTGCAAAAGCAAACCGACGAACTTAACCAGCACGCCGCTGCGATCAAGGCGGCGCTCACACCCGAGCAGCAACGGACGCTCAAGTCAGCGCATCTCTTGGTTGATCGCAAACGGTTTTCCTGGTCGCGTCTGTTCGGCGATCTGGAATCAGTGATGCCCGGCAATGTGCGCGTCTCGCGAATCGCAGTCAAAGAAGTGCGCGTCGAGGACGATCGCCCGGTCGCTAATCTCGATCTCATCGTGGTTAGCAAGAACCCGGCGACCATTACCGAAATGATCCAGGACATGGAACGCCAGGGCCTCTTTCATGCGGAACTCGTTTCGCAGAGTCTACAACGCGGGAAGGGCGAAAGCGGCGAGGAGTACGAAATGGATGTGCGTTACGTGCCCTCCGCCGGCGCGCCGATTGAATCGAACCGGAAAAAGCCAGTGGATACAGCGGGTGAAGGAGGCCGAAGTCGATGAGCCCGGAGCAACCGCTGCAAAATCAAGCGCTGGCACGTCGGCGTCAGATTCCGATTAGCCTCGGTCAATTGAAGCGAACGCCCGTCTTGAATGTAATCGGTGTTCCGGAACTCATCGGGCTCGTCGCCGCTGCTTTGCTCGCGCTGATCACGGTCTTTGCCTACTTTTATTTTTTTGTCCCCTCGCACTCGCGCTTAAATTCAGCCCGATTGGAGCGCGATCGATTGCAAGGTCAACTGCAGGCATCGCAGAAAAACGTCCAGGAGACAACCAGTACCAGCAAAGCGGTCAATGACATCAATGCGAGTCTGGAGAATTTCGAAAATAGGTGGCTCGCTGCGCGTGACACTGGTCGCATGTCACTTTACACGACTCTGAATAATCTGATTCGCAGCAACGGACTTCGCAACACAGCCGGCCCGAGTTATACGGCGCTCGATCCTTTAGGGACGAAACAGCAAGTCCAGCCGACGGCGAGTGCCGAGAAACAGAGCAACGCGAAGTGGCAAACGATTTATCCCGGCATCGCCGTGACCGTAACCGTTGAAGGTCCCTACCAGAAGGTCTGGCATTTCGTGCGCGACCTCGAGACCAACCGCCACTTTCTGATCATTAACGCCGTAGAGCTTGAGAGTGTCACACACTTCGGCGCGGTAACGGAATCTCCGGAGACGGAGCCTGTCCCAACTGTAAATCGCAACGGTAGAGGCGCGCCGCCGGTTGCAGCTTCTGATTCGTCGAAAGGCCGGGACGCTCTGGTTAGTCTACGGCTCGACCTGACAACATATTTTCGCCGGGGAGGCAGTGAAAGCGCATTTAAGTGAACCGAGTCAGAACCGCGAGCGATAGCGACCGGATCATAAAATACTCATGAACTGATTTAATTGAACCAAAGCATTCGTGCACCGTTAATAAGGAAGCAATAAAGATTGAACACCTAAGATCATGCAGCTTTTTGATCCAAAGAATCCTAACGAAAAAAAGAAATTAATCGCGGCGGCCGTGCTCGGCGTGATAGCGATTGTCGTGCTCGGCTACGTATTCTTCGGGGGCAGTTCAAAGAAGCCGGCGACGAATCGTCCCGCCGTTGCGGTGGCGTCACCGACCCCGGCAAAGATCGTAAAGGAACCAAACCCGGGCGACGTTACAGTTGATGACCCGTCGCTTTATCAGCCGGTTCGGGCCGATATGACTGTCCCCGCGGTGTCCGAACCTGACCGGAATATCTTTGCCTATTACATTCCGCCGCCACCGACACCAACGCCCGAAAAACCAATTCCAACGCCGACGCCAACGCCGACTCCGCCGTTGGTGACTTCATCGCTAAGTCCGTCAACCGTCTATGGCCGCACCGCGGATTTCAATCTTCAGGTTATGGGTGATAAGTTCACGCCGGCCGTTCACATCACGATGGATGGGCGCGATCTGCCGACGCGCTTCGTTAACGCCCAACAGGTGACCACGACTGTGCCCGCGGCGATGATTATTAACCCAGGCACGCGACAGATTCTCGTCCGAAATAACGACGGGAGCCTTTACTCAAACACGGTCATGCTGAATGTAACGCCGCCTCCCGACCCGAACTCGGGTTACGCTTACGTCGGCATTATCGCCAAACCAAGTGGCAATGATACGGCAGTCTTACAAGATAAGAGCAGCAAAGAATTGATGAACAAACGGCGGGGCGAAATGTTGTCCGCGCGCTTTCAAATTAAGAGCATTTCTGAGCGAGAGATTGTGGTAATCGATACCACTCTTAAGATTCGATGGCCGATTCCTTTCACCGCT
>QHXE01000441.1 GCA_003222835.1 Acidobacteriota bacterium
ATGCATTCGCTGAGTTCGAGAAGAATGCCGGCTTCAAGATCAAAGACGATCTGCTGTCGGCTCTCGGAAACGAAATCGCGGTTGCCGGTTCGTTGAAGACACTGGGAAGCGCGGGATTTTTTGGCCCGCCGCCGGCGCCGAAACCTTCGCCCTCGCCGGGCGATACCAAGTCGGATCAGGAGCAGAAAGGCAGCGACGTTTTTCCAATGCTGCTGTTCGCAGTCAAGGATCGTGACGCGGCGCGCCGCCTGCTGCCGCATGTGCTCGACGGCCTGGGTATGGGCGAGGCAAACATGATCGCGCAAGTCGAGAAACACGATGATGCCGAAATCGTGAACTACGCCGGAATGTTTGCTTACGCTTTTGTCGGAAACTTTCTCATCATTTCGGAAGCAGCGACAGTACGACGCGCCGTTAACGCCTGGACGAACCGTCAAACACTCGCTTCGAATACTCCTTTCCGAAACTTCACCCGTTGGCAGTCGCGTCAGACGCTGGGGCAGATTTATGTCTCGCCCGCGTTGATGGACAGCTATCGCGAACAGCTTAAGAAGCAAGCACCGAAAATGGATACAGCGCTGCGTGATTTGCTGATGAGCCTGAGTCCGGCGCCGCAGGCAATCAGTTATTCGTTGAGCAACGAAGGATTCGGCCAAATGCATGAAGTGCATCTGCCGAAAGATTTGGTAATCGCGATGGTCGCGAATACATCCGCGACGATGTCGGCTTTCAAAGAAGGTTCGCCTGAGACGAATGAGATGATTGCAATTAGTCTGCTGCGGATGGTTGGCAACGCTGAGGCAAGCTATAGAGCAACCAGTGGCAACGCTAATTACGGATCGCTCGAAGAATTGATAAATCAGCATCTGATACAGAAAGAAATGTTAGGGGACGAGTTTCTAAAAAAGTACGGCTATCGTCTTGGGGTGGTCGTGGCAGGCGACGACTTCCAAGCGACGGCAACGCCGATAGAATACGGAAAGACCGGTAATCGCTCATTCTTTGTAGATAAGAGTGGCGTCGTTCGCGGAGACGATCACGGCGGCGGACCGGCGACCGTAGCTGATAAGCCGGTGCTTCAACCTTGATGAGCTATCCGCAGATTTCGCTGATTACGCTGAAAAAGAAAGAAACTTTGGCGGAACCAGAAGGTTTCAGATCTTTACCCTGTCCTTTTGGCTCTTGACGACTTGTTGTTTCGTTCCTTCTCTTCTGCGAAATCTGCGGATCCGATCTTCGCGGAAATCACATAACATCAATCCAAAATCGAATCCACAACCTCACTGGCTTCGCCACGCACTCCCTTGAGAATTCGCGCTGACTCCAGAGTCTTCGGCAGGACGGTCAACGCCAATTCTGGTTGCGAACGCGCGGAGACTGTGTTGGCCATTAGTTCAAGCACTCCTTTTCCACGCGTTAGCCGCCGCGGACGCCATTGCGCTTCGTCCTTAAATCTTGTCGATATCACCAGTCCAACCCGCAAAGGCTTCCAGCCGACTTCAGCCCCGATCTCTTCAGGTAGAACTCTCTTTGGGTTCGGTGATTCCGCGGAGCGCATGCCGAGTGGTCGCGCATATGGATGGACGCGGCCGCGCTCGTCGAGGACGGCGTACTCGTCTGAGTAATAGGTAGCGCCGGCGCGAATCAGTCGTTCAACCAGAGTAGTCTTGCCGCTGTGACTCAGACCAGGAATCAAGATGGCGCGGTCTTTCCATCCGACGACGCCGGCATGAACAAAGACGCGGCTTCTGGCGTGCTCGGCTATAGTCAACTGGAGGTGAGATTCAAAGGCATCAAGCAAGTCGACGAATTTGCGCGAGCGTCCGATTCTCAGAAGGTTCCAGTAAGCGAGACTGAAACGTCGGAGCTTTGAATCGGTTTTCGCTTCACCGAAAATGATCGAGTATAGATGATCGACAACCTGCAACGATGCCGGTTTTGATCCTGGCGGCAGTCGCGCGATCACATCTCTGAGAATTGACGGCTCATTGACGCGCACCCCGACGCGCACTCCGTAAGCGGTGAACGACATTCCGTCCGCCCAGCCCAGGCGGTCGATCTTTGCCATTCAAGTAGAACGTCGACGATATTTTGGAATTGTCATCAGCAATAACCTGCGTCAGAAGTCCGACCGTTAGGGAGGGCCTGCCTAATATCGATGCCCTCCCTGACGGTCGGGCTTCTGACACCGACTCCTACAGATTTTCGATCGCTACCGGCTCAACCTCATCGGCTAATTCAAATCCGAAGACGCGCGAATAAAAATATAGCTCACCGTCCAGCGCGCGCTTGATGTTCTCGGCTCGGCGAAAGCCATGCTGCTCGCCTTCGAACGCAACGTAAGCAACGGGCACACCTTTCTTGCGCAGGGCTTCGACCATCATCTCGGCTTGGTTCGGCGGCACTACTTTGTCTTCCAAACCCTGAAAGAAAATCACCGGACACGACAATCGATCCGTGAAGTTGATCGGAGATCGTTCGATATAGAGGTCTCGGCGCTCGGGGTATGGACCAATCAGACTGTCGGAGTAGCGAGATTCGAATTTGTGCGTATCCAATTCCAGCGCTTCGAGATCGCTCACGCCGTAGTGACTCGCGCCCGCTTTGAAGTCATCGCGAAACGTCAGCGCACACAGTGTAGTGTAACCGCCGGCGCTGCCGCCATCGATCATCAAACGATTGCCGTCAACTTCGCCGTGCGCCGCCAGAAACCTCGCGCCATTCACGCAATCATCGACATCGACTATGCCCCAGGCGCCATTCAATCGCTCGCGATAGTCGCGGCCATAGCCCGTGCTGCCGCCATAATTCACATCGAGCACGGCAATGCCGCGGCTTGTCCAATATTGAATGCTGAGTTGAAGAGACGCAACCGCCGCCGAAGTTGGTCCACCGTGACTCTTGACCAGGAGCGGCGGCTTCTCTTTCGCCGGCCCCTGAAAGTCGCCATTCTTTGGCCGGTAGAAGAAGCCGTGGGCCGTTAACCCATTTTCGGTAGGAAACTCAATTGGCTGTGGCTCAGAGACGTATGCCGGATCGATTTGAATCCTATTTGCACGCTGCAAGACTTTCGTATCTCGATTTGCGAGATCCATTTCCACGATCGCTACGGAAGCGTTAGGTGAACCGGTGCGAAACACGGCGCGACCTCGTGCTGCACATAGATACCCGATGTCGGTATAAGCTACATCGATCCGTTCCAGATTGCGCGTGCGCGTGTCGATCAAGCCCAGTCGCCAAATGCCCCGTTCAGAAAATGTGCAGACAATTTTCTCGGCGGATTCAAAGGCATATGTTGACAGGCCGAATATCCACTGTGGTACGCCAAACTCTGCTTCCATCTCGCAAATGTTTTCAACGACACCGCGTTCATCGGCGCGATAAATATTCCACCAACCGGTTCGGTCAGAAACAAAATGCAAAACGCCGTCAGGAGACCATTCTGGTTGGAAGATCGATTCGCGCGGCCCGCCGGCGATTAGTCGTTGATCGACAATTGTCCCGTCATCATCGAATTTGCCGATCCAGAGTTCGCAACCATCCCATGGCATGCTGGGATGGTTCCACGCTAACCACGCCAGGCGAGAACCATCCGGACTGATACGCGGCGAGGAATAAAAGTCTCTGCCGGAGATGAGGACCTTTGCTTCGCCATTTCCGTCGTTCGGAAGCGCAACTAATTCATTGACGGCTTCGCGCCCTTCGCGCCGGTGATCTTCGCGGATGGAGATTATTCGATCCCGACGCTCGTCCACGACGGTGTCAGCATATCGCACACTGGAATCAACGCTGTCCTTGCTAATAATCCGAGGCGCTGACTCGGCCGACTGCTTATAGATTTGCTGATCGGCAAAATTCGCAAAGTAAACTGTTGCGTTGTGGGCCACATAATCCCCACCGCCATATTCATGAACACGGGTTCGCGCGTTGAATTCGCGTGGCGTGACGTCAATATTTTGAGCCGCAATCGTTCGCCGAACGATTACCTGTCGACCGCCCTCGGACGGACGCATCTCAATCCAATAGACGTCGTCTCCATCCATCTTGAGCTGGCCGAGGCCGATCGACCCTTTGACAATCAAATCCGCAGTAATCGGCGATTTCCACGAGCCGTAAGGCGCAGTTTTTCCTTGAGACATTTTATGAGTTAGGTCGCTTGGCGAATAGGAATTATCGACACAATGCAGGAAAGTGCAAGTCAGAACCGCCCGGATTAGCGGGCGGTTGATCTCTAACGATGGAAGCGCTGTAAGATCCAACGATCAATCGCCCGCTACCGCAGGCGGTTCTGACAAAAAAGCAAAGGCGCCGACCTCCCCCAAAGCCGGCGCCCTACCCTTCAGTCTCAGTTCTCACAAGGAGAATCAATGAATGAACGCATCCTAAACTCTTCTACACCTTGAAGGGTTGCAGAAATCTTGCGATGTATTCGCAAAGTTGTCACTTAAAAATCTCAAAAGTGCATTCCTCATTGACTCAGAGCCCGAACAAGAATAACAATCACAGGAATTTCTGATGAAAACCTGCTGCCGGAGATTAAAAAAATGACTGGGCGCCGCTCTTCTTTGGGTTTTTTAATCGCGATCACAATTAGTGCGCTGTCGCTGACAGCTATTCCATCTTCTAACGCCGACACGTTTCGTCCCGTTGTGCGTGGCCGTCGCGGCGTGGTCGCGGGCGGGCATCCACTTTCAGTCGAAGCAGGCATGCGCATCCTTCAACACGGTGGTAATGCCGTCGATGCCGGTGTCGCAACTATTCTGGCGGCATCGGTGATTGAGTTCTCGCATTTCTCGTTCGGTGGAGAAGTGCCGATCCTGATCAAGTTGAAAGGCAAGGACGTAGCGGTAATTGAAGGGATGGGTACGGCGCCGGCAAGAGCGACTCGGGAGTTTTTTGTAAAACGTGCGAAGGAGCGCGGCACTGCGGGCACGACCGCGACTGCTCCTGATTCAGCCGCAACACAACGCGCTGCAAGTGGGGATTTGGATATGCCTTCGATGCCCGGCGGACAGCCGGGAATGATCCCGTCGACTGGTCCATTGTCAGCAACTGTTCCCGCAGTACTCGACGCCTGCGTCACCGCCCTGGATCATTTTGGCACCAAATCACTTTCCGAAGTGATGCAACCCGCGATTGAATTGGCCGACGGGTTTCCGATTGATGAACTGCGCGTCGAATACATCAGAACCCGCGCGCCGATCTTTTCCCGGTGGCCCGAAGCTAAACGCATCTTCCTGCCGAACGGAGCGGTACCCAAGGTTGGCGATGTCTTCGTGCAAGCCGATCTCGCGCGGACTCTGCGGGCCATTATCGCTGCGGAGAAACGAAACGCTGGCCGCGGTCGTCACGCAGGATTGATCGCGGCACGTAACTACTTTTACAAAGGCCCTGTCGCTGAACGCATCGGCGATTACATGCAAACGCATGGTGGTCTAATCGCCGCGTCAGACTTTGCTGCGTGGCATGCCACAGTTGGCGCGCCGGCGAAAGGCGAGTATCGAGGCTATGAAATTTATAAGACGGGATTCTGGGCCCAGGGCCCAATGATGATTGAAGCGCTGAACTTGCTCGAAGGATATGACCTGAAGAAGATGGGCCAGAATTCGCCGGATTACATTCACACCGTGACAGAGGCGCTCAAGCTTGCCTTAGCCGATCGCGATCGTTTCTATGGCGATCCGAATTTTGTGAAGATTCCCACGCAGGAATTGCTTTCGAAGAACTATGCGGCTATGCGGCGGAGTTTGATTGATGAAAAGCGAGCTTCTCTCGATCAACGTCCCGGTGATCCGACGAACATGAAACCCTTGTTGGCGTCTGCGACTACAATTTCTTACAACGCCGTGCCGATCCCGGAGATCGAAAAAGCCAACGACACAACCTGCGTCAACGTTATCGATAAAGAAGGCAACATGTTCAGCGCGACTCCTAGCGGCGCGTGGCTGCCTGCCGTCGTAGCCGGCGACACCGGCGTGCTGATGGGTCAGCGTCTGCAATCGGCGCTCACCGATCCGAATAGTCCAAACGTCGTCGCGCCGGTAAACGTCCCCGCATCACTTTGACTCCAACGCTGGTTCTGAAAGATGGCCAGCCTTTCATGATCCTGTCGACGCCCGGTGGCGATAATCAGGATCAGGCCTTGCTCCAGGTGCTGCTAAACATTATCGAATTCGGCATGAACCCGCAGGAAGCAGTCGAAGCTCCGCGCTTTGATACTCAGCATTATGTTAGCTCGTTTGACAATCATGAGTTTCTGGCGGGCGTTCTCAACGTTGAGTCGCGGATCTCAGCCGATATAATTCAGAAGCTGGGAGGACGTGGGCACAAGATCAAGATCCAATCCGCCTGGGGCACCGGCTCATCACCGACGGTAATCATGTACGACGGGAAGAGCGGCGTGATCTCAGGCGGCGCGGATCCGCGACGGGGAAGATATGCCGTCGCATGGTAAGGCTTCATTCGACCCAGTAAAGAGTCCGAAGAGAAAGAAAGGATTGAGCCATGTATTCATGTTTCGCGCTCATGCTTCTGTTGGCGACTTCGCTAATTGCTCAAACAGGCAAGTCGTCTCCCCCCGTAAGCAAGGTATTCGCTGTGCTTACCAAGTCTCTGGATTCAAAGATCGCTAAAGCTGATGACGAGGTAAATCTGCGCACCCTCAACGATGTCGTGGTCGATGGTGTAGTAGCCATTCCCAGCGGCTCAAGATTGATCGCGCATATCTCGGACACCAGGGACAAGGCGAAGAGCGCGCCGCAATCTGAACTGGCGATCGTAATCGACCAGGCGATCACAAAGGACGAAAGGAAAATTCCTTTGCAGGCCATCATCGCGGCTATCGTAGCGCCGCAGGATGATTCGCTCTCGTCCGATGCAACTTACGAAATGATGCATTCAAATGAACCGAAGATGATCGGAGGCCGCCCCTCGTCCACCTCGAGTACGGGCGAGTTGTCGGCATCGAGCAAGGCGTCGTCCAGCGCCGCAGTGGCTACGGCAAATCTTAAAGGGTCGATGGATGTCTTAAGATTGGATGAAAACTCTCAAGGCGCGTTGGGATATGAGGGCGTCTCGCTCTCGTGGCGCCTCGACACTCCGCCTCCGGTTACCATCATCGCAAGCAAAAAGAATGTGAAGCTATTAAGCGGAACGCAGATGCTTTTGCGAATGGCGCCGCCGCGTCTGCCGAAATGAGTCGTGATGAGTGCTTAGAAAGAGCGCTTTGTAGAGACGGAAAGGAACCAGCTCATGATCAATGGCGCGCATGTGATCATCTATAGCAAGGATGCTGAAGCCGATCGAGCTTTTTTCAAAGACGTGCTCGGCTTCGCTTCAGTTGATGTTGGGCATGGTTGGTTGATCTTCGCCCTCCCGCCGGCGGAGTTGGCTTGCCATCCTGGCGACGGTGTTGACGAGCACGAACTCTATTTGATGTGTGACGATCTGAAGCTGGCGATGTCGGCTCTCGACGCTAAGGGCATTCACTGCTCAGATGTCCAGGAGCTTCCCTGGGGCGCTCTGACCCGGATCAAGCTTCCAGGCGGAGGCGAGCTTGGTCTTTACCAGCCGAAGCACGCGAGGCCATAACAGACGCAAGCTTAACCGCAGAGTACGCTGAGGTATTCGCGGAGGACATGGAGTAAGAGCGTTCCTTTGCGGCCTCTGCGCAACCTTCCGCGTCCTCTGTGGTTAGGTAGGTTCTAGTTATCGATGAACTGGCAGCACAACCTCATCACTGAAAACGAGCGCATCCGGGAATTGCTCGCCGATACAAAAACGATTGCCGTGCTCGGCATTAAGACCGAAGCGCAAGCGGGTCAGCCTGCGTTCTACGTTCCCAAGTACATGCAGAGCGCGGGATTCAAGATCATTCCCGTGCCGGTTTATTATCCGGAAGTTACCCAAATTCTCAGCCAGACAGTTTATCGAAAGTTAGCGGACATCCCTGTTGAAGTTGACATGGTCAACGTCTTTCGCCGCCCGCAAGACATCCCGCCCCATCTCGAAGACATCCTCGCACAGAAACCCAAGTCGGTGTGGATGCAGTTAGGCATCAGCCACCATGCGGTCGCCGAAGCGCTCGCCAAAGCGGGAATTAAAGTCGTTCAGGATCGTTGTTTGATGGTCGATCACCGTTTGCTTGGCCGTTAGACTGTGCGTCCGATAGAAGACTCCAAAGTTAGCGAAACAAACATTGCAGCAGGAAATCTTTTAGGAAGACTTGTTTCTAGGCACGGGAACAAATCACAGAGGGTACTTTTCGCTGCTGGTTCGTATCCGGATAACGATAACGTTTGGTGATTCGCTAGCGGACATCTTTCGCACGCAACGCAATCATTGTTGCCGATAAAAACGCCAGCAGCATCGCGAACAGGATGGCTGGATCGAGCGCGAGGCCGCCCCAGGGATGCTTGAAGGTTACGTAGCCGCTCAAGTTGTCGTTAATTTCCTGAGGTGATGGTATCGAAGGCGGAGCTGTCTCCGGCGACTTGGCCACAGCGGGGGAACTGGGGTTATTAGAGGACCGTAACGATTGCTGTGCTCGGCGATCTTGCTGCGCGAGAGTTTCCGCGACCCGCTTTTTGTAGTCCTCGAGTTGATTGCGTGCGTTAGTAACATTCTCGTTATTCAGGTCCTTAGTGTGCTGGTAAAGGCCACGTCCTTTATTGGGTCCGTTTTTTTCCGAACCCTCTGCCTTCAAGGTGTCGAGCGACGAGAGGCGTTACCGTCACGAGCCCGGCGAATAATATCTGCGGGATCAAAATCAACGGCACCAGGCTCGTAGCCACCTCGGATGTTTTCACTAACGCCGATATGAACAGGCCCAGCGCGATGCCAACCATCCCAGTTAAGACTAGAACCAGGAGCTGCGGCAGTCCGAGAAAGTAACCCGGTAGAGACATCAATCCCGCAAAGTGAAGGATTTTGAGCGTGGCAAACAACCAGATCGTCTGCAACCCGATGATGAAAGAGAGAACGAATAACTTTGAGGCCAGGTAGGACAACAATCGCAGATTCACCATCCGCTCTCGTTCGAAGATGGGCCGCTCCTTGACTAACTCTCGCGCCGCCACTGAAGTCCCAAACCAGAGCGAGACCAGAGCCAGAATGAAGTATGGAAAATCACGAGGGTCGTTCTTTCCCACCACGAGATAAGTCAACAAAGCTATGATTGGCGCTTGTCCAAAGAGAATTGCCAGGTTCCATTTGTCGCTGGCGAGTACTTCTGCATAGCGGCGGACCAGCGTGGCCCACTGCCGGAGGGCATCGATGATCCCGCCTCGTCGGCGTGGAGGGGGCGCCGCTTGCACCTCTTGCTGCACGAGGCTCAAAGGCTGTTCAATGTAGCGGCGGTGGAAATCAGTCGCCGCGAATCGCCCGCGCCATTCGTTCGCGACTCCATCGGCGATCTCTTCGAGGCGTTGTTCGTAGGTTATTCTCTGAGCCTTCGTAGCTTTAGGCGGGAAAGATTCCAGCTCGGCGATTTCAGACTCAACCGGAGCGTCGAGCTTGTTATAGAGATCGACAAAACTATTCGCGCCGGCAAACTCCAACGCCTCTGTCGGCGTACCGTAGAAGATTAGTTTGCCGCGCAGCAGAACTACGACGCGATCGAAGAGACGAACGTTTTCCATCGCGTGCGTGTTGAGTATTACGGTGCGCCCCGACTCGGCGATCTGCCGAAAGAGCTTCATGATTCGCTCTTCTGTCGCCGGGTCCAAACCCGAAGTTGGTTCGTCGAGAAAAATCACCGAGGGCTTGGTGATCAGCTCCACGGCGATCGAAACACGCTTCCGCTGGCCACCGGATAGTTGTGAGACGATTACGTCGCGTCGATCGGCAAGGCCGGTCACATCAAGAACCTCGCTGATAATCTGATCGATCTCATTTGCCGGAACGTCGCGAGAAAGCCGCAGGCGGGCCACGTAGTAAAGCGTGCGATAGACCGTCAACTCGCGATGAATAATGTCGTCCTGCGGCACGTAGCCGATCGATTGCTTAAGTGAATCGATGTGCTGGTAGAGTTCAAGATTATTGATGAGGACACGTCCGCTGGATGTGCGCCGCATGCCATTGAGCGCGTTCATCAACATGGACTTGCCCGCGCCCGAGGGACCGAGCACGCCGACAAATTCATTTGGCTCAATGGCCAGGCTTATATCGTCAAGCAACTTTCGCGATGCCCGCCCAGGCTGGTGCACGATCTTGGTAATCGCGATAGCATCGATGCGAAGTTTCGATCTCGTATCAAAGACCGCTATGCCGCTGGCGGAGTCCACTCTGAGCACAAACGGCCCAATTTGCACCACATCCTCGTTCTGAACCAGATGTCTGCCGCTGACTCGTCCGCCATTCACATAAACGCCGTTCGTCGAACCGGCGTCTTCGATCTGGACTCCCTGCGCCGTGTTGATAAGACGCGCGTGATGCT
>QHXE01000236.1 GCA_003222835.1 Acidobacteriota bacterium
GGTGAGATCAGAATGTTTGGCGGCAGCTTTGCGCCTGCGGGCTGGGCCATGTGTCAGGGGCAATCGATGCCGATTTCCGAGAACGATACGCTCTTTAACTTGATCGGAACCACTTACGGCGGGGATGGACAGGAGACATTCAATCTTCCGGATCTCCAGGGACGCTGCCCGGTGCATGCGGGCCAGGGACCGGGAATCTCGCAGAATTATCAACTCGGTGAGAAAGTAGGAGTGGAGTCAGTCACGCTCACAACGCAGCAGACTCCGATTCATTCTCATGCCTTCGTGGCCTCCACGGATCTGGCCCCAAGCCCCGATCCGACAAGCAACCTGGTCGCGCAGCCGTTTTCGCTTAATCTTTATTTTGGCGATGTGGCGAATGTGGCTTTCAACCAACAAGCAATCCAGCCGATTGGCGGCAGTCAGCCCCACGAAAACATGATGCCGTTCCTGGTTATCACATTCATCATTTCGCTCTTCGGAGTTTTCCCGAGCCAATAAGGAGGCAGAAAATGTCAAATCCATTTGTAGCAGAAATCAGAATGTTCGCGGGAAACTTCGCTCCCACGGGTTGGGCGTTGTGCAACGGACAGTTATTGCCAATCTCGCAGAACACCGCGCTCTTCTCGCTACTGGGCACGTACTACGGTGGTGATGGGAAATCAAATTTCGCGTTGCCAAACATGGAGGGCTCGACCCCGTTGGGCCAGGGTCAGGGAGCAGGGCTCTCAGATCGTTTTCTCGGCGAGTCATCAGGAACCGACTTCATTACATTGCTCACGAGTGAAATGCCGGTTCACACCCATAACCTGATGGGAGACGCGGTTGATACGGGCGACACGCGGACTCCGAGTCCTACCGTCACCATGGCCCAGACTAGTCCGGGCAACGCGTACACAGCCGCCACTTCGCCGCTCGTGCAGATGAACTTTCAAGCGCTCACGATTTCTGGCGGCAGTTTGCCGCACAACAATATGCAGCCATTTCTGGTGGTGACCTTCATCATCGCGATGCAGGGCGTCTTTCCGCCCCGCAGCTAGAAGTAGCGCAAGTTGTTAACTTGCGCCGGTCAGGCGCACATGAATATTCCGCCAGCACGGGCCCAGAGCGATGCCCGTGCCGGCGGTTTTGTTTTTGAGCGGCTATGCGGCGTAGCCTCACGCACCGCGGCTATGCCGCAGCACCTAGCGGAAAGCCTTCGGCTTTCCGGCCCGACACCCATGCTTTTTTCTGAGGCTATGCCTCCGGGCCCTTTGTGACTCGCCTGCCTCTCATGTTATCAATGACCATGTGAGGCAACGCAGTTCATGAAATCATTTCTTGGCATCGGATCTTTACTGATCGCAGTATCGGTCGCTTGTAGCGCCTACAAGTCCGCGGGTTCACAACCGTCTACGAACAGCAACTCGTCCTTCAATCAATCTTCAGCTCAGACGAATAGCGCGGGCGGGCAGGATAAACCAACTTGCCAACTTACTCTGGCCGGAGCCCCTGACATAAAAGGCCTCAGACTCGGCATGACACCAGAGCAAGTGCTGGCATTATTTCCCGGCAGCAACGAGGACGCCGAAATCCGCTCCACCTTAGCCCAACCGCCCAGCCAATTTGGTGTGTCCAGCTTCGTCGTGCGACCTGCCAAATATGAATCGAAAGACAAATTCGCCGGCATCAGTCAAATTACCTTCACGCTTCTGGACGGTCGTGTTTCAAGTTTTTCGGTCGGCTACAACGGCCCTGAATATTCACACGTCGATAAGTTCGTAGCGAAGTTTGTTGAAGGAACAAATCTTCCTGCTATAGATCAATGGGAAGCATATGTGGGGATGGACAATCAGTTGAAGAGTCTCAAGTGCAGCGAGGTTGAGATCCGGGTCTTTGCCGGTGGTCAGGGCGGTAATCTTAATTACGTGTTGATGCGCGATCTAGAGGCTGATAAGAAGCTAAAGGACCGACGCGCGAAAGCGCGAGCGAAGGCGACACCCACGCCGGAGAGATAGAAAGCAATAGGCAGTAGTCAATGTCGCCCGCGGTAGCCGCTCAGGCGAACCCGAAGGGTCGCTAGAAGAGGGTCGGCGGTTGGGTGTGTTTCCATCGTGGAGTTAGGAAATCAAAAGGCAGCAGGCTTGATGGCAGTAGACAGGAGAACAGGGAGAGGTTCGCACATGAATCCGCAGGCATCGGCTCTTCAAGCGAGTTCGCGCTGGCGGTTTTGTTTTGCAAGGCACGAATAGGCGCGGTTGTCTTGGTAAGCGATAAGGTCAGTACCAAACTGACGCCTCCCGCTTTCGCCTTTATCCTCTCGAAACATCGGTTTAACATTTTTTGCTTGCGTTTGCCGTCGTTATCGGCGAGAATGGAACTCGCCGCGAATTGATGCGGCAAGACTTCAGCCCTCCTCATCGATCATTAACCTCGAGCCAATTTCACCAGATAGGAACGGATGAGTTTCTTCGATCTGCCGCCCATTATCGAACGGATGTTGCTGGTCTCTGACAAGATCAGCGATCTCAATTTCTCAGTCGGCCAGTTGCCCCAAGTCGAAATTAACGGAAAACTGACGCCGGTCCAGCCTTTGGGTCTGCAAAAGCTGACACCGTATCAGACCGAAATCATTGCTATGACGCTGCTCGAGGAGAACCCTGAAGCGGCGGAGAGATTGGTGGAAACCGGCACGGCCGATCTTAGTTATTCGCTGCCTTCGCGCGCACGTTTTCGTTGCAATGTCTTCCAGCAGCGCGGCGTTTATTCGATCGTGATGCGAGTGATCCCAACCGACATTCCGACACTCGCCTCCCTCAGTCTACCCCCACAGCTTGCCGAGATCGCTGACCTTCGCAACGGCCTGGTTTTGCTCACGGGACCGACGGGCTCAGGTAAGAGTTCAACCCTGGCGGCAATTATCGACATTATCAATGAATCGAAACATTATCATGTGGTCGCGATCGAAGATCCGATTGAATATCTGCACACGCACAAGAACTCGACGATCAATCAACGCGAAGTCGGACACGATACGAAAGATTTTCCCTCAGCGCTGCGCGCTGCTTTGCGCCAGGCGCCCAAGGTAATCCTGATCGGCGAAATGCGCGACTACGAGACTACTGAAATCGCACTCGAAGCGGCCGAGACCGGCCACCTGGTGCTTTCCACCCTGCACACCATTGACGCGTCCAAAACAGTTGACCGCATCATCGGCCTCTATCCGAAGAATGAAGAGCCGGTAATTCGCACCCGGCTGGCCCAGACTTTTCGTTACATAGTCTCGCAGCGTTTGATTCCGCGTGCCGACTTTCGCGGTCGAATCGCGGCGGTGGAGATTTTGAGGTCCACGCCTCGCACGCGTGAATATATCGAGAACGGCGAAACGGAAGGGAAATCGTTGCTCGAAGCCATGCGTGACGGGAAACTGGATGGAATGCAAGACTTTGACACGGTAATCAAGGACCTAATCGAGCGCAACATCGTCACGGTTGAAGATGGTCTCGGTTTCGCCACGAATCAGAACAACCTGCTGCTGTCGCTCAAGGGCCTCACTTCCGGCGAGGATTACGTTCGCGCTCAAAGCGAAAATCTCATCGCCAACAATCAGCGCGAGCACTATCCTGCTGCGTTTACGCTGAACGATTAGACTGAAAGCAAGTTTGACTTACTGGTATGGTTCTCATTTGTCCGAAATGCGAAGCTCGTCTGCGACTGGATGAAGCGAAGCTGCCGTCGCATCCTTTTTCAGTACGTTGTCCAAAGTGTCAGACCAGCGTCGACGTTCAGCCGCACAACGTTGTTGGCAACGAGCCCGTTGCGGCCGCTGAGACGGTTTCAGCTCCTATATCTGCAGTCTTTGAGCGCCAAGTGGCCGCTCCGCAGTTCAATTCAAAGGCCGTCGACGGAAACGCGTTGGCGGTGAACCAGGGAACTCCTTCCGGATTGGACGACATCGCTAGGGTGCTGGCGCAAGCACTTCGCAGTGCCGAGAGTGGTTCAACCAGCGGTCGCGGAAGGAAGCGCGCGGGATGGGATAGGCGAAAAGTTTTGGTGTGCACGAGTCCGGCGTATCGCGAAGCAATCGCGCATTTGCTGGTCGAGCATGATTACGATGTCTTTGTGGCGGAAAACATGGCAGAGGGTCTTGGACGCATGCGTGAAGAGCGTATGGATGTAGTCATCCTGGATGCGAATTTCGATCCGCTTGAGCAGGGCGTGGCATTCATCACGCGCGAAGTCAAACTGCTGCGGCCGTCCGAACGGCGGCGTCTATTCTTCGTTTATCTGACGGCTGGCGTGCGCACAATGGATCCGCACGCGGCTTTTCTGCAAAATGTTAATCTCGTCGTCAATCTTTCCGATGTCGAGCAATTGCCGGAGGCGCTGGAAATTTCTATTCGCCATTACAACGAACTCTATCGCAGCTTTAATCGGGCGTTGGATTTGGCGCCGCTCTAAGAAGCGCCTTCACAATCTTTGCCAGTAAGTAGGCCACGGTCGCTCTGCGATCGTGGCCTTTCTCTTATTCTGAACCAAGCGCAATGACTCCCGCGCGCAGCTTTGTATGCCTTTGCATGAGGCGAAGGTAGCGGGCTTCGTCGGTGCGCGCTTTCGCACGAATGATTTGCGCGGTCAATTGCTTCTCGTCAGCACTCCATCGCTCGACGCCGGGAATCATCGCCAGCACCAGCGCGAGATTCTCCAGCGCATTCAGTTCCGGTTCACGCCATCGATCGGTTCTCAGAGCGAGAGCGCGTTTCACGAATTGTCCCGATGCAGATCGGATCTTGCCAACCTCGCCATTGAAGTCCTGTGCCATGCGGCGCTGAACTGCCAGACCGAGACTGCGAACCGCAAATTGGTCCCAGTCGCTGAGAATAGATTCGTAGCCGGCAGGTACCTCCAAGTCAAACAGCAGGTGACCACCGGCAAGTTTTCGCAGCGTGCGCGCTGAAGTACGATAGTCTGGCTTCGCCGAGATTTTCTGCTCTTCGGACAGCGTCAACTTCATCAACTCTGGACGAACGGGCCGAAAGCCGAGCTTGCGATAGAACCAGAACGCTCCCGAGTCGATTCCTTCTTCGTTTTCGTGCCCAATTTGATAGGGCTCAATCGAGAACACGGTGACGCCGAGAAGCTGTCGCATCAGTCGCAGAATGCGCGCGTAGAGCCAGGCGGTCTCGCCGTCACGAAAGGTGTAATAAAGATTGAAACCGCTTTCCATTCGCTCAAAGAGCGAAAGACCTTCGAAGTATGCGACGGGCACGCCATTCTTGAAGATTAAAGCCGCGTGATAGGCGCGCAGCGGAAGCCTGTATTCCGGTGGCACTCCAATCACAAAGGCTTCAGTGCCGCGCCCGAGACTCGCTTTCAAGACCCGTCGCGAATCTCCGTAAGTAAAACCGTGCAACTCTCGATAACGTACCGCGGAAGTTTCGCGCGCCAGGTTGAGAATTCTTTCGCCCATCGTGGTCGACACCTTTTCGACCGCGATTGGCGGCGAGCTGAGTTCGGCCGCCAGCGAAATCTCGCGACGTTGAATCAGCGGTTGATCGTGAAAGAATATTTTGCGGGAGGGCAGCTTCATTCCAGTGCGCGAGGAGCGGACGCCAAACCGCCAGGTCACGTGCAGTTTCAGCGAATCGTAAAGTTCAGCCTTCCGCTGCTCAGATACATTCAGTGCTTCAAACCGTGCGATCAACCAGACCAACTCACTCCGCCCACCTATCGCCGCGCGCAGCCAATCGCGATAAGGCACGTGAGCTTCGACCATCGCCTCTTCCTCGAGGAGCGGTAGAAAGCGCGGCATCGTCGCGCCAAATCGATCCGCTTCTTCAAACCAGTCCCAATCGATCGAAAGCTGTTTCGGATACTTTGCCACCAGCCAACGAACAATCGCATAGCTAAAGTTAGTCGTGACGCTCGTGCCAGCGATGCCAGACTCTTCGGGATCGTCGAGCGGCGAAAGATCGATGTCTGCGTCCCCAAGGTTAGAAACTCGTTCCGCAAATGTCTTCAGAGTCTTCTCGACTTGACTAAGAACTGACGCACTCCGCGGGTAAGCGCGCAGAAAGAGCAGAATTTCATGTAGTCGGATCAGCAACTCTGCATTCTTGATCTCTTGCCTCCCTAAAAGAGAGAGAGTCCTGATGACTTTGCTTTCAGGAATATCAAATTGGCGCTTGGCGCGCTCAAGCTCGTTAAGCATTTGGTGCGTTGCCGGCGACAAAAGAGACGAAATCGGTATGGAACAAATTAACCGACTGACGGTCTAACTCTAATAAGTCAAGACGCTAGGGTTTCTGAGATGAGAAGGCAAATCAAACTCTGTCTAATAACTGCATGGCTGACGGCGGCTCTTATAGTTCTGTTCATGGGAACGAACCTGTGCGTCTCAACAGACGAAGCTTGCTTCGCCGCTGGGGAAACAATGTTCTTATTCATGTTGCTACTCTCGTTTCCCGCGGGAATCGTTTTTCTTTTGATCTCGATGTCCTTTCTCGAATCTAGTAGTGTTCACTATCCATCCGATTACATCATCGCATGGTTCATAATGACTGGTGGCGGCTGCCTCCAATGGTTCATTGTCGTCCCGCGGTTGCTCGAAGGGCGGCAGCTCACCATTCTTGACCTCAAACGAAACGTACAACCTTCAAATACGATTGCAGTCGATGTGCGCTCCAGCGCAGTTCGGGAGCGGAAACTGTTCAGACGGATCTCAGCTTTCGATAGACAAGGTCGCAGCCCGTTAGAGCGAATCATCAGCCGGCAGCTATAGATGTTTCCTGAAAAACGTTGCGATCTTCCATGCGTCGATCGCCTTCCAAGGCAATTCGGCGGTCGTATAATGTCCGCACGGCAGCCAGACCACGTCGAGATCGATTCCGAAGCGTTTCACTTCGGCGATTACCTGACGCGAAAGATCGACGGGAAAGGTTAAATCGTAACGCGCGGCGATGAAGCGCATCGGCCGTGGCTCCATGTTGAGCAGTCTTGGAATAAAAGGCAGGGGACTGATTGGTTTCCAGAATTCGCGCAGCTCGTCAACCGTCAAATGGCTCTCGATTCCCACGCGCACATGTTGCGTGGAAATCCCCTTCCACACTACGTCGGCAACGTAACCTGAGACATGATTGAAAACGCCGACGTCGATCGCCGCGTCATGTGCGAAGGTGAGAAATCCAATGCATGAACCGATACTGGTTCCCAGGATTCCAATGCGTTCCGTACCCTGCTCTCTTAACCAGCGTACGGCAGCGCGGGTGTCCAACACCGCTTGGCGCATCGATTGAATCGTGCGGCCGATGTTTGAGCCGACCAGGTGCTCTGCGCGCTCCAGTTCCGGCGGCCGGCGCTCTTCGTGATATGGCAAGGTCAGCCGCAGAGCGGTCATCCCCAAGCCATTGAAGATGCGACAAGCTTCGACGTGGCTATCAGGTTGTGCGTTCCACTGTGGCAAGACGACAACAGCGGCGCGTGGTTTATTCTTTCGCTCACGTCGCGGCGTGAACAGCCGCGCGCGCGCAGTGTTGTTTTCCGAAGAAGGGGTCTTGATCGCACTCGTCCACGCCAGGCGATCCCCAGCGAGTTGCCAGTCAGAAATCTCCGGCAAGGCATAGAAGTCCTCGCTCCGAGCCATCACCCGTTCGGTGTGCTCGCCAAAGACGATATGCGGGTCATCGCCGTTCGCGTGCTCGCGAATAAATTCGGCGCCCCACGCAAACGGCCGTACGACGCGATTATCGTCGCGTTTTGTGTGCGCAATCTCGCGCGCGCGCATCAATCTTCCGAACAAATCAAAAACTCCTCTATATGGGAACTATCGAAATCCAAGAAGGCATCCTAAAGGCTAGCGAACTCTCAAATCAAGGCAGGAACGCGCAACCCTATTATTGTCCCTTTGTAATGGCATAAGTCTGGAAAAAGCATCCCTAAGATTTCACAGAAAATTAAGCGAGCAGAATACCATTTCCCAAATCTCGGAAATATGCTATAGACCCTGTAGTTAATCCTGGCAGCTGAAAAGAAGAATCGATTAGCGAACCTGCTTTGAGCGGTTCATGGAGGAGGTCTTTTCTCATCAAGAAGCGAACGTCGTTCACAAAGCTCAGAACTGCGGCGCTAACGATAGCGCTGACCGGCTTGATCGGCGGCAGCAGTTGTCTGCCAAAGCCTCCGTCTGAATCCGGTGGTGGTACGAATATCACGCTCTACGGCTTTTCGATCATGAAAGAGTCGCTGGAAAAGGCTGTCTATCCGGCTTTCATCGCGAAGTGGAAGAAGGAGCACGGCCAGGATGTGCATTTCACCTCTTCGTTCGCCGGATCGGAAACGGTCACGAACCAGATTCTACAAGGCGTGAAAGCCCAAATCGCGATTCTTTCAATCGACCGAGATGCGCAACGACTCAAGCAAGGTGGCTTCGTGACTTCGGACTGGCATGCATTGCCACAGAAAGGGATTGTCAACAAGACGCCGTTTGTGATTTTGGTGCGCAAAGGAAATCCAAAAGGGATTCATGATTTCTCGGATCTTGCGAAGGCCGGAATTAGACTGATCCATCCCGATCCAATCAGCTCGGGCGGGGCGCAATGGTCCATCCTGGCGATCTATGGTTCGGAGCTGGTGAAGTCGCAAAAGCAATCCGGCGAGCCCGATCACGCGCGCGCGCTGCAAATGCTCCAAGCGATCTGGCGCAATGTATTTTCCACGCCGGCTTCGGCGCGCGAGGCTCGCACCACCTTCGAGCTCGGCAATGGCGACGCACTCGTGACCTATGAACTCGACGCCTTGCTCATGAAAGAAGGCAATCTCAAGGCCGATGCCGAGATCGTCATTCCCGAAGCAACCATTTTCAGCGAGCATCCCGCAGTTGTAGTTGATCGCAACGTCACAGCCTCTGACCGGCCCATAATCGACGCGTTCATGCAGTACCTTTGGAGTGAGGAGGCGCAGCGCGCCTTCGTCAAATTCCATTTCCGCTCCAGCACTAATGAAGCTCTGGATAAAGAAAACAAGGAACTCGCAACCATCAAATACCCATTTACAGTGGACTATTTCGGCGGTTGGGATAAAGCGTATCCCGAAGTAATCGAAGGAGTCTTTCGCGACTCAGTGCAAAGGCGAAGGTAAAAGCAAATGGCGATAAAGCTTACCCCTCTTCGACATGTTCGCGGTTTCGACGTCGCGCGCCCGGTCAGTATCGGCGTGATGTTGGCGATCATGCTGCCTCTCGTGCTGCTGCCCCTCCTTTCGATTTTTATCTATGGCACGAGCAAAGGACTGGGGACATTCTGGTCGTCGCTGGTTGCCCCGGAAGCCACCTTTGCGCTCAAGCTTTCGATGGTCACAAGTTTTTGGGCCACGGTATTCAATGTGATCTTCGGCATCTTCGCGGCCTATGTCCTTTCGCGTTACGATTTCTGGGGACGCAACGCGGTCATCGTTACGATCTCTCTACCGACGGCGATCCCAACAGCGGTCGCCGGCTTTGCTTTATTGTTACTCTGGGGACCATACGGCACGTTAGGCCGGTTATTGAATCCGCAGGGCGTACAGGTGATGTTCACAGCTTACGCGATCATTCTGGCGAACATCTTCGTCACATTCCCGTTGGCATTCGGCGTGATCAAGCGGGTGTTCGATACAATGAGCCGTTCGCTGGAAGAGGGGTCGGCAACCATCGGCGCCACGCGTTGGCAAACGTTTTGGCACGTTACGTTACCGAGCCTTCGCGGTGCAATCGTCGGTGGCGCGCTTTTGACTTTCGCGCGCGCGGTTGGCGAATTCGGTTCGACGATTTTGGTTTCAGGGAATCTCGCGGGCCGCACGCAAACCGCGCCGCTCTACATTTTCGCCAAATTCAACGAGGGTCAGATTGAGGCCGCCAACGCAATCGCGATCGTGCTGGCGCTCTTGTCTTTCGTGATTTTCAGTGTGCTGTTCTTTGCTCGCGACTGGCTGGAATTCGAGGCTCAGGAAGTATGAGCGCAAAAATGAGATTGGCTCCCGACACGGATCAATTGCATGTGTCATGGGCTCCGGAGCGCGAACGGCGAACCGGGGTTGCCGCCAGTGTGCATGGCCTCAGCAAGCGGTTCAAGAAAACGCAGGTGCTCCAGGACATTAGCTTCGAGTTAGCGGAAGGTGAGTCGCTCGTCCTGCTCGGCGCGTCGGGCAGTGGCAAGACTACGATCCTGCGCATCATCGCCGGCCTGGAACAGCCCGACAAAGGTGGTGTCGTCTTACATGGCAAAGACGTGACCGATCTGCCGGCGCGTGAACGTGGGGTGGGCGTCATCTTCCAGGCTTACGCGCTTTTTCCGCGCATGACGGTCGAGAAGAACATCGGCTATGGCTTGAAGATTCGCAAGCGTCCCCGCAAAGAAAGAAGAGAAACGGTCAGCTCTCTTCTCAAGTTGGTGAAGTTGGAAGAACATCGCCAGAAATATCCCTGGCAACTCTCCGGTGGACAACAGCAACGAGTGGCGATCGCGCGGACTCTCGCTTACAAGCCGCAAGTCTTGCTTTTTGACGAACCGTTCGGAGCGTTGGATGCGCAGACGCGCGTGCATCTGCGTCGCGAGATTCGCGCGCTCTTGAAGCAGGTCAAGGTTCCGTCGATATTCATTACGCACGATCAGGAAGAAGCTCTCGAAATGGGTGACCGCATTGCCGTGCTCAATAACGGTCATTTGGAGCAAGTGGGGACGCCCGACGAAGTTTACAATCACCCGGCCACTGAATACGTGGCGACCTTTCTGGGAGCGGCCAATCTTTTAGTGGGCGTCGTGACCCGTGGAGCGATCGAAATCGGCACCGCTCGCTTGCCTGCCGAAAAAGAAACCAAACGATTTCGTGAAGGGCAATCGGTTAAGCTGGTCTTTCGTCCCGAGGACGTTTGCATCAGCCAGGATGCGAACCTGGCGGAAGGATGTCGGCGACTGGCGAACGGTGTGATCGAGGAAGTGAATTTTGTCGGCGCCTACGAGCGTTTGAATATCCGTCTCGATCTGACGCATCGCCGCCAGTCACAGGACGAGGCTCCACTGTATCAAGTGACCGTTAATACCCCTGAAAGAATGACGGGTGTTCCGATTATGGCCACGCGTCCTAAGCCCGACGCGAGCGCCACGCGATTTAGAACCGGCGATCGCGTCGCGGTCGGACTAACTTCGTTCAGTGTCCTGCCAAACTATACGCTCGCGAGACAAAGATGAAGCGACTGAATCAATGCTTTAAAAGATTATTTCTAAGTTCAATTCTCCTCGGCGCGACCTGGGGAGCACACGCTCAAACGACAACGCCCGTACCGAAGGACGACGTTCAATTTTGGAACGACACACAACTAGCAATACCGATCAGCAAGAAAGTCGACTTCGTAATTCAGGGTACGATCAGAATTCGCAGTAATTTCAGCAGCGTAGTCGATGGGCGCTGGGGAGTTGGTTGGGTAATTAAAGCCAACAAGTACCTAAGTCTCAATCCATTTTACTTTCATCGCGAAGCTAAGCCGCCTCATGGCAAGAGTGAATATGAAGACCGGCTTACTCTGGGCGCGACGCTGCGCTTTCCGGCCGGCAAGTTCACGCTGATCGAGCGTAACTGGTTCGAGCGCCGCTGGCGCGAGCCGCAAGTCGATGCCTGGCGCTATCGCATTCGCGGCCAGATCGAGCATCCGTTTATGATTAAGAAAGCGAAGTTCACGGGGTATGTCGCTGACGAAGTCTTCTACGACTGGAGCCAGCATGACTGGGTGCGGAACAGATTTGCGGTCGGGGCAAATCACGCCTTCAACAAACATTTCACGCTGGATCTGTACATCATGCGACAGAACGACGGCCGCACGCGCCCGGGCGACATCATCATTCTCGGATCTCAAATGCGGTTTAGGATGTCGTGATTCGTAGAGCACCTTGGTCGGAACCGCCTGCGATACCGGGCGGTTGATCTTAACCACCGGGGCTCATCCACAGATTACGCCGATTTCGCAGATTGAACTTCCTGTCTGCTTAATCGGCGTAATCTGCGGATGTACTACTGCGACGTGGTCCCTGATTCGCGCCCGCAAATTTGTTTATTAGTGAAAACGCGCTAAGCCGAGCACAAAAATCACCGGCAGGTTTTCGGGCCTGCCGGTGACTTGCCTGCCGGATCTTAAGATCCGCGGAGCGAGATCTACTGCACATTAACCGCCGTATCGTCGATCACGAACGACGTTTGCAGCGATACGTCTTCCGTGCCGAGGAAGTAAACCCGAATTGTTTGTCCTTTGTAAGCTGTCAGATCAAACGTCTTCAGTACGTACCCGGTCGTCTTATTCAAATTAGAATACGTCGCCAGCGTGGCCAGCACCGTGTTCGACGAGTTGCGAATCTGCACCTGCAATTTGTCGTAAGCGGTGGTAGTCGTCGTCTCGGCCGTGTCGATGCTGAGATAGAAAGTCAGTGTCGCGGCGTTGGCAGTTGAGGGAATCGTAATCTGCTGATAACACGAATCGGTGTGCGTCGTGCCATAGCCGTCCAGCCACGCGAACCATGAACCGCTGTGCGGCGTGCGTCCGGAATTACTGATCACGCCAGTCGTCGTTACCCAGTTTACGTTTCCTGATTCAAACCCGGGATTTAGTAACAACTGTGAACTTGGCGCAGTCACCGTGAGAGTCACATTTGTGCTATGCGTTGCCGAAGGGGCTGTGCCCGTCACTGTGAGTGTGGACGAGCCTGTGGCGGCGCTGCCTGAAACAGTGACTGTCAGCGTGGCACTACCACCGGTGGCGACAGAGGTCGGACTAAGCGATGCAGTCACACCCGCGGGCGCGCCACTGACTGTTAGGTTGATCGTTTCAGGCGAGCCGCTGACAAGTGCGGTCGAAATCGTGCTCGACGCCGAGCTACCCTGCGCGATCGTCAAACTGGATGGACTTGCCGATATTGAGAAGTTATTTGTGACCGGAGCGGTAACCAACAACTGTACACTTGTCGAATGCGTTGGAGTTCCGCCGGGATAGCTGCCGGAGATCGTCAGCGTGTAAGTACCCGTCGGGGTGCTCGCGGCGGTCGTCACTGTTAGCGTCGAGTTGCCGCCTGCTGTGACACTCGTTGGATTGAGGCTTCCAGTTGCTCCGGTGGGTAGACCGGACACTGAAAATGTTACCGTCTGCGGCGTGCCGCCGGCGGTTGTTGTCACGTTATAACTGGCCGCGTTGCCTTGAACGACGCTCTGACTGACGGGACTTGCGGCGATCGAGAAGTCATTCGTCGCGGTGCCGCAACCAGGAAACTTGAATGAGGCGATACGGGTCTTCCAATTGAACGATCCGTTGCTGGGAATATATTCGGTCGTGTACCAGAAGGTGCAATCATCGCTGGGATCGACAGCCATCATGCTGTAGTCCCCCCAGCGACTAAGCGTGCCCGTTTGCGAACCTGCGCCATCGATGATCGAAGCTTCCCCTTGATCCATCTGGCCGGCGGGTGAAGTTGCCAACCTGCCCGTGTAATGAATCTGTGGGTGAATCGAGCTGCCGGAAACACTGAAACCTAAGCCCATGTTGCCGCTCTGATCCATTGCTATGCTGCCCATCCAGCGATAGTTCGAGTCGGGTGCATAGGTCCCCTGCTGAAAGATCGAGAGATTTCCACCCGCAGGTCGAAGCTCATACCACCGAACTCCTGTGCTGGAACCGGCAGTGACGCTGTGATTTACAACGAGTGCTTCATGATCGCCAAGGTTCCGATAGGCGAGCCGGAACATCAGTCGGTCCGCGAGCGAGTCCAGTCTTCGCGTGGTTCCTGACTGAGGAATGCACGTGCCGCCGCTGCAAGCCTCAGAGAAGTTTGCCGTGGTGAGAGTGCTTGGTCCTGTGAAGGTCGAGTTGCCTGGCGTGGTCCAATCGACATGAAACTTCCAATAGGCGAGTTGATTCGCGGCCGAGCCCAGACCGACGACGTAATTTGGCGAACCAGCCGGAGGCTGTTGCGCGCCATCCAGATCGGCCGGCAGCAAGCCACCGAATTGGTTCGAAGTATTGAAGCATTGTTGGGTCGCGGCCTGACCGGACAGCATCTTCGTGCGGTCATAGGCGCAGACCCTGGCGCCCGAGAACGTCGACCCGTTCGCAAAAATGTTGAAGGTGATGTAATAGGCGTCGGGCCAAACTCCCACCTTTGGATAATCCGGAAAATCTGTGTTGCCGTAGCTGAACGAATAGCGATAGTAGGCGCCCGTCGGATCGGCTGTCTGCGAAACGGCGACGCACTGCAGATACGGCTTCGTGGAGACTGAAAACTGCGAGATGACCCAACGATCAGAGATGGAGTCATAGACTACCACGGGATCGCCGTCATTGTTCGTCTGGCAGCCACCGCCAAAGCCGCTCCACAGAGTGTTAATCGGAACTGGGCCATAGAGCACTGTGCCGCTCTTATTAAAAACTGCGAAGTCAGAGTTGACTATCTGTACATAATGATTGGGACCCACGTCGCCATTCGTGTCCGGCGGTGCGGAATTGACAGTAAAAGTGCCCTGCGGTCCTGAGAAACCGTTGCCGACGCCGTCAAAGTTAAATGTGGTTGCGGGCGCGAGCGCGGTCGGCGCTTGCGTCTGCAGTGCGGCGTCCTTTCGATTCGGGTTCGTGGGACGCGGGAGCAGTTCGTGATCTCGAATCCTCTGACCCGTGCGACGGGGTGCGGGCGGTATTGCAAACAGCGGCGGCGAGATATCGTGATGCTCGTCGCCTTCAGCCGTCGAGCCCCGCTGTTGAATCGATTGAGATTCATCCGCCCGTCCGGATTTTTGCGGATCCTGCGCGTTCTTTTCCGGGGTCTTACTCTTTGAGGTATCGGCAGGATCAGCACTCGAAAAATCAATTGGTGGCTTGAGGTCGGGTTTCGTAGGGATGCCTGTCGGCGTTGCCGCTATGGTGCTGGTCAGGTTGCGTACGATGGCCGCCGCCGCCAAAAGAATTAGCAGCCAAAATATGACGAGACGAGTTGAATGCAGCCGTGACCGAAACACTTGATTAATTCGCATAGGGCTTCCTCCAGAAGGCTTGTAATTGATTCGTAATGCGGGCAAGTTGGTGCTCGCGGGTAAAAATCTTGAGCTGGTGCATAATGCACTGCACTTGACGCGAAAGTCAACATTTTTTGCGTTTCTCTAAGTCGAAAAACTGACCCTCAACCGTGCGCGTTTAGCATTTCGAGAATAGTCCGATAAAATGAAAGCTGAGCATCGGCTAATCAAAGACATATGGGCAAGGTCAGGTTCACGACACGCAGCCAGGTATTACCCGCCGTCTTCCTCTCCTCTTTGATCTTTTCCTTGGTTTCTTCAGGCATGACGCATGAGAATCGGCGAATAATGAACGGCGCTTGGGGCGGTGAGCACATTCGCCTCGAGGTGACCGGACACTCCGCTACCATTGAATACGACTGTGCAAACGGAACTATAGATGGACCATTGGTGGTCGACCGTAAAGGCAACTTCAATCTGAGCGGCACCTATGTTCGGGAGCATGGTGGCCCGATACGTCGGGGAGAGTCAGGCGATGCCCATCGCGCCCGTTATTCAGGCTGGACAGACGGAAAGAAGCTGACCTTGACGGTTGTGATCAGCGATACGAAAGAGACAGTCGGGACCTTCACGCTGACACGTGGCCAAGATGGACGCGTCTGGAAATGCAAGTAAGCTTCCAAAGCTAGAAACTCACGGGTAGCTCTTCGCACCAATAAAACGGCCTTCCGATTTAACTCGGAAGGCCAGAAATGACGACTCGGTTCGTCGGACCTATAAACAGGCAGGAAACTTGAACGACGCGATGCGCGTGCTCCAGTTGAAAGTGCCACTGCTCTTCAGGTATTCGTTCGTGTACCAGAAGGTGCAGTCGTCAACCGGGTCAATACTAATGCTGCTGTAATCACCCCACCGAGACAAGTTGGGTAGCTGCGATCCGCCGCCGTTGAAGATGATGTTTTCACTTTCCATCTGACCGGGGCCCACCGGGTCACTTGGTATTCGGCCGGCAAACCGAATTGAGGGAAAGACGGAAGCGTTCGACGCACTGTAGCCGAGTGCTATGTCGCCAATCTTGTCCATGCCGATGCTTCCCATCCAACGATGAATACCGTCGGCGGTAGAAAGCGTGCCTTGCTGAAATACTACCGGCGTTCCACTCGCAATGGTACCTCCGGTGGGATTGCGGAGTTCGTACCAACGGACAGATGTAATTCTGTTGTGCCGGTTCGAGCCTACGGCTACTGAATGGTTCACCACCATCACCCAGCGAATCGAGTTTCTGACTGGTGTTAGGTTGCGGAATGCACGTGCCTCCTCCATTACAAGCCGTCACGAATGCTGCGACTGGAATGTTGGTTGGTCCGGTTAACGTCGAATTGGCCGGAGTCGCAAAGTCCACGTGGAACTTCCACAGGTTGAGCGAGTTGCTGCCGAAATTGAGGAAGAAGTTAGGCGAGCCCAAGGGCGGAGCTATTGATCCATCGAGGTCAGACGGCAACAGGCCTCCGAAAGCAGAGCTCAGTTGAAAACATACCTGCGTGGCAGTTGGCGCGCCGCTGCGCATGGCCGCGCTGTCATAAGCACAAACTTTTGAGCCCGCAAAAGTAGTCCCGTTGTTGAAGATGTTGAACGAGATGTAATAGGCATCCGGCCAAACTCCCAGCTTGGGATAATCGGGAAATTGGACATTGCCGTAGTTGAACGCATACCGATTGTAAGTCAAGGTTGCGTCAGGCGTGGTCGAAACGGCAACGCACTGGAGATATGGTGTGGTCGAGACTGAGAACTGTGTAAGTATCCAGCGATTGTTCGCCTTGTCGTACTGGACGATCGGATCCCCATCATTGTTCGTTTCACAGCCCCCACCGAAGCCAGCCCAGACACTGTTTCCGGCTTTGGGAAAACCAGGGATTATCGTCCCGGTTGTTTTATCAAACACCGCGAACGATTCGTTGACCCACTGGACGACTTGGGTCGCGCCCACCGAAGCGTTGGGGTCAGGCGGCGCGGCGTTCGGTCTAAAACCGTAGTCGCCATTGCCGACGCCGGCAATGTTCAGACCCGCCGTGGTGTTAACCAGCGGCCCGCCCGCTGTCTGCACTACAGGGTCCTGCAGATCGTGAACGGCATGTGGAATCAATCTGAGCGGCTTCTCGCGCGGAACATCCGACCTCGGCGGGTTTGGTACGTCCCGCAAAGGAGGGGACACATCATGATGAATCGCTTTCTGCGTTTCAGCTTGCGGCCCATTCGTTTGTTGTTGAGACTGACCCTGACTCTGCACGATTACAGGCAATAGTGCGACAACTGACAGAGCCACCGATGTTAGTAGCACAAAAACTTTTTTCATATTGTTCTCCGATTGATCTTACCGAAATCGAACATGAGAGACGCGAGTAATATTAGT
>QHXE01000442.1 GCA_003222835.1 Acidobacteriota bacterium
GAGGCAGAAGTCTCCTGGCTGAATCATGCCAGCTAATGCAGTCAATGTGCTAAGAAATCAAGCTGATTCACGCGCATCGCGTTTTTCAAGTTGCTCGCTCCCAGAATCTCAGTAGCCAGCAGGCTATCCGAAAAACTGAAAGTCCATCCATTATTTTGAAGCAATGGCCTGGACTAGTTATGAATCTGCTAACGTCGGATATGGAGAGACCCTCTGGAAATCGTAGTCGAGACGCTCAACTGGAGCGCCTCGACTCGAGACCGATTACTAAAAACTGAGTTTCCCCGAGACCTGAATCCTTCGCGCGTTATTCTGCACGCTGTCGTTTATCCGTCCGAAAATCGATGACGTGACGGTGGCTGTTGGAAGATCAAACGAAGGATGATTAATCAGGTTCTGCGCATCGGCTCGCAAATCGAAGCTGACACTCTCAGTGATCCTGAATCTCTTGGAAAACGAGACGTCGGGTTGGAAATATGGCGGCGCAAGGAAAAAGTTACGGCCGGTATTCCCGATTGAGCCCGCCGCCGGCGCATTCAGTGGAAACAGCGCCCGCGTGTTGGCGTCGAACCAAAAATTCCTTCCGCTCTCCACCACCAGCTTACCAATATCCCTGGTGCACCCGTTACAATCAGCCGTCGACTGCACCACGTTACTGAGCGTGTTGATGCCCGAATAAACCGTAAACGGTCTTCCCGACGTCCAGAGCATCGTGCCCGCCAGTTGCCATCCGCCGATGATTTCATCAACCAGACGGGAAGCGTTCCCTCCGAACCGTTTTCCTTTTCCAAAAGGCAATTCATAAACGAAGGTGCCCTGGAAAACATGCCGGCGATCAAAGTCCGACCAGGCGTAATTCAAGGCACGATTCCGAAGATCGAACGGCGTGCTTGAAGCGGATTGAGCATTAGCCGTGCTCACCGTGCTCAGCGAGGGATCCCACGAGCGATTGTCCTTTGACAGAGATAACGTGTAACCCAACTGATAACCCAAGCCATTGGTTATCCGCCGTTTGAAGATGAATTCCAGCGCTTTGTAGTGCGAGTAGTCGCTGGTGTCGAAGACGTTGATGCCGCCGCTGAATTGCGGGTAGTGTTGAAACAGAAACGGATTGGCGATCGTTTGTGAGAGCAGTTGTAGACCCGTAGCGGAACAGAAGTGGGCAGTAACATCAGCGCTTTGACACAACCTTTGAGATACGTTCACAGCGGCCGTGGCGACGCTGCCATTGGCTATCGATGCGCTAGACAAAGATCGGAAAGTCGCGGTTCCGGCGTTGTTCGTCGCACTACCAGTGAACAACGTGTTTATGAGCGGGCTGTTGTACGAGGTGCTCGCCTTTATCGCGTTGAAGGCATCGATGAAACTTTCACTGACACCAGGAACGGCCGCGAAGATATTTACCTGGTTCACGTTGTACCCGCCCAGCAAATGCACCGCGTGCTTGCCAATGTAGTTAATCTCGATGACGTTCTTCTTCCAGACTTCTCGTTCGAAGCTGGCCATCCACTCGTGGACCTGCGGGAATTGCAGATCGGGATCGATCACGCTAATCGAGCCGGTTCCGAACACGGCTGGAGTTCGCAGAGCAGTCGGCGTTGAGGTCGGCACTAGCGCCGCGATGACTGGCGCGACGTTTCGGAAAAGACCTCCCGCTTGTCCGAAAGCAGAATTAGTCGCGCCAAAGGTGTTGCCGGGCGCGCTTTGAAAGATTGAAGAACCAAACAGGAACGTGGCGAATCTATCCGAGGCGATGCGATAGTTGGCGCGGATCGAAGTCTTGCCAGTCTTAAATGGGTCCCAGGCAAAACCGACCGAAGGCAAAAATTTGTGATAGTCATTCTTGAAAAGATCGCCCTGCACCCACTGCAACGTGTTTGACGCCGGAGCGCCCAATTTCACCAGTTGATTCGGAACCAGGATCGGTCTTCCATTGACACTGGGATGTAGTTTAATTTCCCATCGCAATCCTAGATCGAAGACCAGATTCGATCTGAATCTCCAACTGTCCTGACCGTAGAAATCAAGTTCGGGAAAATTGGCTTTGTTGATCCATCTGCTTCCCACAGGAAGAAAAGCGCTCGGGTTGCTTGGGTCTGAGACGAAGGCCTCCGAAACAGAACTCACTCTGCCGAGTAAGTCGTTGATTGTGTTCTGGAGCCGGGTTAAGTCCGTCGAGTTAATACCAGTCGGATTTGTCGTCGCATTGAATGCCGTCGGCAAACTAAATCCGGCAAACCCCGGCCCATTGCCAAAAGAGACCGCCGGCTCGATGCTTGTTCCCGCCACCGAAGACCTGTCGTCGGTATGCTTATTGAAGCGGAGATTCATTCCGCTTTTGAATGTATGTGGACCAGTGACGTAGGTCACGTTATCGATGTACTGCAAAGTTCGCACACCCCGCGCGTTGTAAGAAAAATTCGTGTTGGGCGTAGCGATGTTGATAAACGAGAAGGGCTCATTCAGATCAGGGTGGGGCGTTTCAAACTTGAAGAAGTATTTGCTGATGCCAAAGATGAATTCATTCGCGAGTTTCGCCGTAGGCGACCAGCGCCAGTTGAAAGCCCAGTTTTCCGGATTGCGAAATGTATCGACAAAATTCGGATTGCCGGGGAAGATTGGACGGCCACCGTTCGCCGAATCGCCCAGCGTGTTTTGTTGGCCCTTCGCATAGCGCACATAAATCAAACTGTTCTCGCGCAGTTTGTAATCGAACTTGACGACGAAATCATGTTGCCGCTCGTGTTGCGGCGAAAGCCAGTTAAATCCGGCCGTATTCAGACCATCGCCGACCGTGAAGTTATTGGGCAAGGGTTCGGCATTGATAATTCCCGCCAACGCCGGGTCGAAACCTATGCCGGTTGGGTTGGTCGCAATGTTATAAGACGAAATGCAGGGAGCATTTGTTGGCGGCGTGCCCGTGCAAGCCGGAAGGACCGGATTCCCGCTGGCATCAACAGACGGAGTTGACGTGCCCGTTGGAGCGTTTGCTCTGCCCGCTACATAACGATACAAACCGCTCTTTGCCTGCTGCGTGTAGACCGTGCGCGTAACCAACGCTGTATCGTAGGCGCGCAGCAGTTGTAGGTTGGTAAAGAAGAATAGTTTGTTCTTAATTATTGGCCCACCGACACTCCCGCCAAAGATATGCTGAACAAACTGTGATTTCGCCGTGCCCGCGATAGTAATTGGATAGCTCTTCGCGTCGAGTCTCGGTGTCCTATAGTATTCAAATCCATTGCCGTGAAATTGATTCGTTCCCGAGCGGGTTACGAAACTAACCTGGGCGCCGCTGCTGCGTCCGAGTTCCGCGGTGAAGTTGCTCGTCACCACCTGAAACTCTGTGATTGAGTCCGGATTCGGGCGCAGGGGCGTGAAGTTCGAACCACCCGCCGTCGATTCGTTTATGTCAATACCATCGAGCGTGAAATTAAATGCGCGGTCGCGCGAACCATGGACACTCACGCCGCCGCCAGTGTTGCTGCCAACAACCACGCCGGGCTGGAAATTCAACAGGTCAAGCGGATTCCGCCCGCGGGTAGTGACGATGGGCAAGCTTTCCAAAGTCCTCTGTTCGACGGTGCTACCAACATTTCCGGAGGTGCTCGTCTGCACTGCTTCGGCGGTCGTCGTCACTTGCACCACTTCGCTAACCGTGCCAACTTCTAGAGTGGCACTCACGGTCAACGGTTCATTGACATTCGCCAGGTTGTGGCTGGA
>QHXE01000443.1 GCA_003222835.1 Acidobacteriota bacterium
GACGGCGAGGCGTAAAGATTCTTAAGTTCAAGCCCTGAAGTATTTTGAGAAATTCAGTTATTTAATTATGCGGAAGGAATACCTGCCCACATCTTCATACTCACCGCGCGGATTAAGGCCGCTCAGCTTGACGTAGTAATCGCCTCGAGTGAGAAGTCCCGCCGCTAACTTGAACAGCACGATAACCCCTGAGTCTTTTGTCGTCGCCCGCAGGCTATCAATCCGAAGTTTTTCCGAGCCCTCACTTGTTTGCAAGACCGCGCGATAGCTTTGGTATTGATCGACGCTCACGATTCTTAACTCTAACTCCACCGAATCAGTTCCTGTAGAGATAGCAATCTTCTTGATCTCTCCTTCGTCGCGAGTAAGTCCTGGCGTCAACTCGATGGCGAGAATTTTACCAGGCTCACGCGGCGTTGAATTTCTCCAGGTCCTGAAGGCGACCCAGGAAACGACACCCACGATCACGAGCACGGCAGCCACTAACGAGTACGATACGATCGGATTTCGAAATGGCAGGAACGGAAAGAGCGCTTTTTGGCGTCGTTCTAAAGACTGAGCTGAAAGATGTCTGTCCAGAGCACGGCCGAGGCGGAGCTTTTTGCGGCTTTCGGGATCGGCGAGAAAATTCTTTTCGAACAGCCGGCGCTCGTCGGCGTTGAGTTCGGCATTGACGTATTCGTCGACGAGTTCGTCTTCCATGATCTGTACTTCCTCGTGGAAGTCATCGTCGGTTAGGACCCTGCGCTCGATCTCTTCGAGGTCCGCTCCGGCGAGTTGCCCCAACAAGTACTTCTTGATATTCCCTTGAATTTCGGGACTTGGAGTCATGTCAAACACTCTTACTTTGGGGCCAGTCCTACATTGAATGATTAATTGCCGCTAAATATTTCAATGGACAGGCTGCGCCCCAAAGTATTTTACTTGGCCCGTCGCTACCGCTCTGGGTGCTGAAACGGCAGCCCGTCGCTACCGCTCCGGGTTCTGTAACGGGGCGCTGAAACGGATTTCAATGGACTGACTGCTCCTCGAGGCATTCGTTCAGACACTGTTGCAATAGTGAACGAATCCGATGCGCGCGGATTCGCAAGGCATTCACAGCTATCCCCAACTGTTCCGCCAGCCGCTGGCGGCCCTCGATCTTTGCGCGCTTGTCCTTCTGATAATACTGCAATACGAGTTCGCGCTGATCTGGCGACAATCGCTCCAGGCAGTCATCGAGGCATTCGTATTCGCGTTCTTTCTCTCCATTGAACACAGTTAGATCGCAACTTACATTTGGCGGCTTTGGCCTCTTCAAATATTCCATGTGAACCAACTGGGCGACTCGGTAGAAATAGAAGCGCGGACTGCCTTCGTAGTCGTCGATAATGGTTTCCAATTTCGACGTGACGCGGTTGATGGTCTCGTCGGCGAGATCCTCAGCCTCCGAGCAGCCGCGTCGAGCGAAAATCTTAATCAAACGTTGGCGGATGGTTTCGTACTCCATGCCGGCCGCTTCCAAATTAGCATCAAGCCAATGGAGCAACCGATCAAAGTCTTCTTGACTGAGAACCCAACCCGTCTTCATCGGAACTCGGATTAGAACGGAAAGTGCGCAGGAACTGATAACTGACGCGCGAAGACTAATTTGTCTCGCGGGCTATGTCAACTAAAGGGTCTTCTGTGAAATGTTTTTGCCGCGCCGACCATTCTGTCTGAAGCGGTGGTTGTTTCTCGACTGAACTTTGAATAAGGGAAGGAAAGCACTCCATGCACATTAAACGTCTGGTCTCCGCTGTCTCGCTGACCGCACTCGCGGGACTCGGTTGGACAATAATCGCAAGACCAAATTACTCGTTCTTATTAGCCAGGTTCCCCTCATCCGAAGTCTCCGCGACGACACCGCCATAATGTTGTTCTTTTCCAACCCTGATTGAGGAGGCGGTGAAATGGCGGAAAGAGAATGGACTCTGATGTTCTATTTTGCGAGTGATAACCCGCTGGCGGCCGGCATCGTTTCACAACTCAAGTCGATCAAACAAGCCGGGTTTCATCCTGAGATCAATGTCATCGCACAATTTGATCCGCAGGCGGAAGGCGCGCCCACGCACATCTTTGAGGTCAACCTCATTAACAAATTGGAAGCGCCGGAGCGATACGAAATCGGTTCAAACACTCCCGATGTTCCGGCATTAGTCGAAGACAGACTTTGGGGCGAGCAAAAGAGTCGCGATGGAGGGCTGATCAAAGACCGAATCAAGGCGTCACTTGGCGCCGAGGGCCCTCGTTATCGCCCGCCAACACCGCCAGCCGGCAAGGCCAGGACCGATGACAAGATCGCTGAACTAAGTCCCCGGAGGTCGCTGACCAGATTCCTCGAATTCTGCCGCAAACATTATCCGGCGCGGCGTTACATCCTATTCCTCTTGGGCCACGGCCTGATCGTCGGCAGCGACATATTTCTCTTTGACGAACACGCGACCGAGCATTCGCTGTCGCTGAAAAATCTCGGGAAAATTCTCAGCGATTTCAAAAACCAAATTAGGAAAGACGACCAATCTCTCGAGCTTGTCAGTTTTCATAGCTGTTCCATGAGCGCAGTGGAAGTAGCTTATGAACTCCAGGGCACGGCCAATTACATGTTGGCGTGCGAAGGACCTGCCTTTGTGGGGAGTTGGCCTTATCGGCAGATATTGATGCATGTTTTTCAGAATCATCTCGATGGCTCAGATGTCAAAACCACCTTGAGAGAAATTTTCGATTGCTGCTTGCGGAACAGCTATGATTTCGAGTTGGCGGGCTATTCGTTTGACCTGTGTCTGTGCGACTTGAAAAAGGTCAAGGAGTTGACGACTCCACTCAAGGAACTATCGAAGGCCCTGAAAGGCGGACTTACAGATCGTTTGGCAAAGGAGTGCATTCTGCTGGCCCATTGGGACGCGCAGAGCTACTGGGACGAGGCCTTTATAGATATTTACGACTTCTGTTTCCGTCTTGATCAGAGATGTGCAAAAGCGAAACAAGCGAATAGCAAGCTGCGGGCAATCCAAAAAGCGAGTCGTGCTTTGAGAGAAGCGCTGGAACCGGACGATAACCGGCTGATTATCAAGTCGGAAATCGCCGGTCCGTCATATCAGTATTCTCACGGGCTTTCGCTTTTCTTTCCTTGGTCGGCTCCGATTAACGAAAATTTCTGGCCCAATGAATACGAGGGTTACAAATTTGAAAAGACTTCCTGGCGAGAATTTTTGGCGCGGTATTTCACTGAGACGATGCGCGATCCGAGGCGATCGGAACCGCGTCCGAAGGGTGAACCGGCATACAAACCTACACTCGTGGAAGACTTGCTGGAAGAAATTACGACTCTAGCACGGGGTGGTCAACTCGGAGATCAGGGTTCCGGTACGCTTGATGACCCACCAGGCACCGTTAAAACAAGCTCGGCTGACCCGACTGGTACGGACTCCGGTCCATCCATTAAGAATTATCCGCCCTACACCCGCAAACCTCTTGCCAAAGGAAAGAAGGCTGGTAAACTTCGAGAGTGACGTCCCCCAGTTTCATCGTCGTCTTAGTGTCGGTCTTGATCTGTTCCTCTGCCAGTGTTCGGGCGCTAAACGCTTCAGATGCGAAGGAGATCGCCAGGCAAACCGCGGACTCAGCAAACGATGAGGCCGTTACTGTCGAAGCGCGGCAAGAAGCCCTGCAAAAGTTGGAAGATGCGTCCCGCCTTTATCTCAGCATCGACGAAAAGCTCGAGGCAGCACGCATTCTCAATCGCGTGGGCCATCTTCAGTTAATTCTAAATGCTCCGAGTGATGCCCTAGACAGCTATGATCGAGCGTTAGGATTACTCAAGCAATTTCCCTCCACGGAAACCGAAGTCGACAGCCTAAATGGACTTGGCGAAAGTTACTTGCTGGGTCAAAAGAGAGAGCAAGCCGAAGAAGCACTCCACAAGGCACTGATGTTGAGCGAGCAATCCGGTTACACTCGCGGTCAGGCGCAAGCACTCCTCACGCTGAGTGATTCTCAAAATTACCAGGATCATGTCGTTGCTTTGCAGACTGCGCAGCAGGCCCTGGTGCTTTGGAAAAGTCTGGATGACAAAGCCGGTGTGGCACGTACCCACTCGCAGATTGGGCGCTGTTACCTGGCGCAAAATCTGCTCCCGGAGTCTACGCAGAACTATCAAGAGGCTTTGCGGCTTTGGCGCGAGCTGAGCAATCTTTCGGAGCAAGCCGAAGCTTTGATCATGTTGGGCTTCATCGAGTTTCGCAAAGGAGAATGGCAAAGCTCCATTTCGCTGCTCACCCAGGCCGAAGGTCTGCTCGATGAAAAAGCCGAGCCGGTCAAGATGGGACAGATTGAAGCGCAACTCGGCGAAGCTTTCAATGAGAGAGGTTTGCCGGAGCTAGGAATCACTCATTTCGAGAAAGCGCTTGATTATTTTCGCCAGGCGCAAGACCTTCACGGGATCAGACAGGCGACTTTGGGACTCGGAGAGACCTACTATCTTCTCGGTGAGTACGAGGAAGCTTTAACGCAGTTCCAGCAAGTCCTGGACGGCGTCGAAAAGAAAGCCGGCCTCGATGCGGCGACCAGCTACGAATATCTCGGCAGAGTCCGGAACGCTATGGGGGACGCCGCGACGGCTTTAAAGTATTTGCAACAGGCCCTTGCCATTTATGCTCAATCCGCTAATCCGACAGAGGCCGCACGGGTGCGCGCGCTGATGGGCCAGGCTTATCAGCAACAGGGACGACTTGGACCGGCGCGTCAAGAATATCAGCAAGCATTGCAGGAATTTATTGGGTTATCAGATAGCTTAAATCAGGCCTCGGTCTATTACATGCTGGGACGTTTAGACTCGAGAAGTGGCAACTTTGACGCGGCGGAAGATTATTTCCGGCAGTCCATCGAAACTACTGAGAAGGTGCGGCGAGTGCCCACGAGCAGCGATCTGACCGCGGCTTTCTCTGCGACCATTCACGATCGTTATCAGAATTACATTGAGTGTCTGATGCTGAAAGACCGAGCGCGGCCGGCCCAGGGATTTGGCGTGCGCGCATTCGAGACTAGTGAGCTCGCGCGTGCACGCTCCCTTGCGGATATGTTGCGCGCGACGCAGACGAACCTTTTGGCGGGTCTCGATCGGCAGTTAGCTGAGCGGGAAAAGTTTCTACGCCAATCGCTCCGCGTGAAAGAGGACTACAAGATAGCATTGCTAGGCAAGGCGTACAAAAAAGAAGAGCTGGAAGCTCTGGATGGCGAATTGACGCGGCTGGAAAATGAATACCAACAGATTACCGAGATCATTCGGCAGCGTTATCCAGCTTACGAGCAAGTCAACCGGCCGACAGCCACAGACCTGCGCCAGATCCAGGAGCACGTCATCGCCGATAACGAGACCGTGCTCTTGGAGTACAGCCTTGGCGAAGAAAGAAGTTTTGTCTGGGCCGTAACGCGCAATAACTTCTTCAGTACTGAACTGCCCGCAAAAAAAGCTATCAACGAGCCGGCTCAGAAGGTCTATGAATTATTGGCTGTACCGCCGAGCGAAGAAACGGAAAAGAAATTGGGCGAGGCTGCACGTGAACTGAGTCAAATGATTTTATCGCCCCTCGCGGCCGAACTGAAGAAGCGACGAATCATCGTGGTCGCCGATGGCATTCTTAACTACATACCGTTTCAGTCTTTGCCGATGCCTTCGGCTAACTCGGAACAAATGGTCGCCGAGCACGAAGTCATCAACGCGCCATCTGCTTCTGTCCTGGAACAATTGCGGCAGGAATCGGCGCAACGCCAACCGTCTGAGCGAGTTTTGGCGGCCTTTGGTGATCCGGTTTTTGCTTCGAACTACGCGCAGCGCAAAGATCCTACTGCAAATGCGGAGGTGGTCGTGGCGCAAAATCAAGTGTGGCAACATGCGTTGCGCGATATCGAAATCAAGGGAGATTCTTTCGATCGTTCAACCATCCAACCTCTTTTTTATGCGAAGCGCGAGTTGACGAATCTGCGTGACGTCGCCGGATCTGCAACGTTGGTCGCGACGGGTTTTGACGCCAGCCGTGAAAGCTTGGAAAGCGCGAATTTGACGAAGTATGCGATTCTTCATTTCGCGACCCACGGCATTCTGGATCCTAAGCATCCTGAAAACTCCGGGCTCTTCCTTTCCATGGTCGATCGGGACGGGAAAGCCCAGAACGGTTTCTTTTCTCTGCAAGACATCTACGGTCTGCATGCCCCGGTTGAGTTGGTGGTTCTAAGCGCATGCCGCACAGGACTCGGCAAAGAAGTGCGCGGCGAGGGCTTGATCGGTCTCACGCGCGGATTCATGTACGCGGGCGCGTCGAGCGTGGTGGCGAGTTTATGGAAAGTAGACGATGAAGCGACGGCCGAATTAATGAAACGTTTCTACGCCAACATGCTGCAACGCGCGATGACGCCGGCGGCCGCTTTGCGCGCCGCCCAGAACAGCATCAGACAGGAACCACAATGGCATTCTCCGTATTACTGGGCGGCGTTTACCTTGCAAGGCGATTATCGCCAGCTAATCAAGCCGCCGGCGAAAGTTGAGTCGCGATACACACAGATGGGGTTGGGCGGAGCTTTGTTGATGCTGTTAGCAGTGACGTTCTGGTATCGGCATCATCGCAGAAGGCGCCTTGCGTAAGTCGCAAGCGCTTATTCAACGGTGAAGAGGTAGCGGCCCGGTAGGCGTTGCTCCCCACTGTCGCCGCCGGTCCGGAAGAGGGTCAAGGCATATTGTTCCCGCTTCAGTTGCGTAGCTGGAACGAGGACCGCAATTGACTCTCCATTCTGGTCGACAACCTCCAAAGGCCGAGTCTCTCCATCATCGGCCTCCAGCACAACCCGATAACGAAATGTGGGCGGTGCCGATCCCGGTAACTTCAAAAAGATTTTCAGTGCATCAGCGCCGAGCGGAAGTTTTACCGTGGCTGCTGGCACGCCTTCAGCCCGCGTGCTTTGGTTGATCGTTAAAGTAAGCGTCGCAAAAGTCTTTGGCGATGTCGTCCGAGAACGAAGGTACCACACTGTGCCGACGATAAGAGCGAGTACCGCAACTGTCGTCGCAACCCAAGAGAGCCACGGTCGGCTAGACCAGAGGCTTCGAATGACTGGCCGCTTGACTGTTTCAAGCTCGTTCGCGAGGGTCATTGCATGGCGGTGCAATGCTCGTGCAAATCGCAGCTTCTGTTGCCGGTCGGGCGTGGCCAGGAAATGAGCTTCAAAGTCAGCGCGCTCTTCGAGATCGAGCCTGCCGCTGGCGTAATCATCTATGATTTCGTCTTCGGCAACCAGCAATTCCTCAAACACTTCGCCGTCAGACAGGAGCTTCTGTTCAACCTGTGCGCGGGTTCCGTCGTCCAGTTCCCCCAGCAGATAGCGCTTAATCTGGTCTTGAATTTCCGGCGTTGCAGTCATTGGACTAAATGTTTAGTTTGGGGGCAGTCTCTAATACATATGCGTAAAAGCTGTGAATCATTTCATTCGGGCGACGTCATTTTTCAGGCAATCCAGTACGCACCGCTCCAATTGAAGGCGAATGCGGTAGGCCCGAATCCTCAAGGCATTGACCGCTATGCCAAGTTCCTTGGCCTGCAATTTTCGCTGGTCAATCTTGGCTTGTTTGTCTTCCTGGTAATATCGCAGCACCAAATCACGATTCTTGTTCGACAAGTGTCCGAGGCACGCCTCAAGACACTGATATTCCGGTTCGCAGTCGTCCGCCAAATTTGTCCGCAGGGTCACAGAGTTGATGGCAGCGAACTCCCTAGTCTCCAGAACATCCTTCTTCCGCAGGTACTCAAAGTGAACATTCTGACAGACACCATAGAAGTAGGAAGCGGGATCGCCCTCATAATTGCGCGTCACGTTGCCGATCCTGGCCGCGACGCGGTTAATTGTTTCGTCTGCCAAGTCCTCGGCTGCCATGCATCCGCGACCGATGAAGACTTTTATCAGTCGGCGGCGAATCTCTTCGTACCTGATTCCCGCGCGAATGCGATCAGCATCAAGCCAATCCAGCAGACGGTCAAAGGCATCTTGAGTTAATGCCCACTCTTTGTTCATCTACGGCAAATTGGTCTGAGGTAGTCTAGAAGCGAGCCACATAGGCTCACACCACGAATCTGAAAATCCGGTCGGGAATGACGTCTGGCTGCTGGATGTCTACGAAGCGAACTCGACGATTCCTGAGTTCGCCTCGGGACGTCTGGAGCCGCCAACGATCTCCGCACTCAATGCTTAAAGCAATCCAGCAATTGCGTTGCTCAGAATCAAGCGCAGACTAAAACGGCTCGTCATGCAATGTCAATGCGAGAGCCTTGCAGGACAGACATGGGGTCTCAAGTTAGAATCCGGCAATTCCGTGCGAGCCCAACTGGTCTTGAAACGTTTTACCGCTCGGAGACATACAGTAGTTGAGGGACCGAGTTTCTTAGAGATCCTTGCCCACGCGCGTGAGCGGACGATCGACGTTCGCCTCCTTCGGGGCGTATCCCCCGGATGCGCCCTGCTCGCTACTGGACACCGATAGTCTCTAATGATCGCTGATGCTCCCACGAAAAGGGCGGACCCCTTTGCGTCCGCCCTTCAAATGAATTTAACAGCAGCAAAATCTCGCCCGTAGTCATGGTTTCACCGGCGTCTCCTGATGGGAGAAGGCCAACCACTTCCCGCCACGGTTAACCCAGACACTGCTGGCCCACACTGTTGGTATTGCCATGCCTGCACAGGTTCCCTCAACCGTGCCCTTGTAGGTTAGCAGTGCCGCGCCGGAATTGATCGTCGTCAACTTCCAATCGCTCAGCGAATAAGACTTTACTTCGCAAGGCATCGAAGCAATCTCTTTGACGGTCGCCGTTTTTCCCGCGATGCCGCTTTCGCCGACCATGATGCTGTCGGAAGCCAGCCAGGCTTGGAAGGGCTTTGCGTCCTTGTTTTTCCACGCTTCCCACAACTTCGTTTCGGAGGCCGAGAGTTTCTTGAGCATTTGTGCTTTGGACATCGCCGGCTTCGGCTTTGGCGATGGCGATGCTTGTGGCTCGGGCTGCGCGAAACAGAGAGAGGCAAACGCGATGACCAGCATCGCTGCCAGGGGTAGATGTTTCTTCATTTTTGACTTCTCCTCGATTTGAGAAATTTATGAACAGATCTTCGGAACTGAACGCCGCACGTTCTACTATTTCGAGGAGTCTCTTGTCAATTAGCGCGTTAGATTTGGCCGGCGAAGATGAAGCGCCGAGGTTTGTTAGGCTTTCGTTGAGGAGGTAAAGGACTTACTGTTTTAGTCGCGGTGCGTGGGCTTGACTGAGCGCGAGAATCGTCCCGCCAAACCCCGCGGCCCACCCGTGATTTCGATCCGTAAAGAAAAGGCGCTGGAGCGCGTGAGATGTGCCACTTGATTCCACCGACCAATGCCCGCCGCCATCGATTGTGTGCAACAATAAGCCCTGGTCACCGGCGACCCAGCCATCACTCGCGTCGACGAATTTCACGTCCAGCAGATCGATAGTTGCAGGTGAATTTTGCGGGAGCCAAGTACGTCCGCCGTCGGTCGTGGCAAAGATGCAGCCCGCGGCGCCTACGGCCCAGCCCAAACGAGTGCCGACAAAACTGATTGCATCAAACCGCGCTCCAGTGCCATCGTGTACAAAGCCGCTTTGCCAGGTCATACCGCCGTTACTGGTTTGCAAGATCGTACCGCCGGCGCCGGCCAGCCATCCATGGGCGTAATCGATGAACGCGCCGCCCAACAAGAGATGTTTGGTGGGCGACGCTTGTCGCGTCCAATGTGTGCCACCATCGATAGTCGCGAACACCACCCCGGTTTCACCAA
>QHXE01000444.1:0-4679 GCA_003222835.1 Acidobacteriota bacterium
ATTCTTGTTGGCAACACCTCGCTGAAGCGAAGTGTTAATGGGAACACGCGAAGCGGGAGTTGCGGCGTTTAGCTGTGGCGAAACCACTCGTCCAGGGTGAAATTAGCAGGGAACATTCTTTGTGCTAGAAAATCTTAAGCCGCTTCCTGCGCGGAAACTGCATGATCGCCGTTGCCTCGGCGATGGAAATCGATGTGATGCCGCTTGATCATTCGATCCAGCGTCTTCCGATCTACTCCGAGCACACGCGATGCCGCTTGTTTGTTCCCGCCCGTGTATTGCAACACGCGTGCGACGTAGCGCCCCTCAATCTCCGACAATTGCGGCCAGTCTTGTTCCGACGCGTCGGCGATCGCCTCGACGTTTGTCTGTCGCGGCTCCTCGCAATATTCGCGAATGCGTTCCGGCAGATCCTGAACTCGAATTATGCCGTCGCACATCGCGCCAGCCCGTACCACCGCGTTCTCCAGCTCGCGTATGTTTCCGGGCCACGGGTATCGCTCGAGCAAGGTCACAGCTTCAGGCGAGAATCGAACGGCGGGATTCAATGAATAGACACCATCTGCAAAGGCCTGCGCCAGGGGCGGAATGTCTTCGCGGCGTTCGCGCAAAGGCGGCAGCGCAATCGAGACTGCGTTCAGGCGATAGAATAGATCGTTGCGAAATCGCCCGGCGCGAACTTCGGCTTCCACGTCAAGATTGCTGGCGGCGATCACGCGCACATCAACCCGGCGCGTTTGATTGGAACCCACGCGGCGAATCTCGCGTTCCTGCAAGACGCGCAGCAACTTTACCTGAAACGACAATGTCGTCTCGGTAATTTCGTCCAGAAAAACGGTCCCGCCATCGCCTTCTTCCCACAATCCGCGCCGGTCGCGATCGGCGCCGGTGAACGACCCCCTCATGTGACCGAAAAGTTCCGATTCGATCAGCTCCGCCGGGATCGCGCCGCAATTGACGGCCACGAAGGTTTTTTCGGCGCGGCCGCTGCGTTGATGAAGGGCGGCGGCTACTAACTCTTTCCCGGTTCCTGATTCACCAGTCAATAACACCGGCAGGTTCGTCGCGGCCACGCGCCCTACCTGTTTCATCACTTCAATGAACGCATGGCTCCGGCCAATCAGATCGATATCCGAATCGCGCTTGCTACCACTTCGCAATGACAAGCGCTGTGGCCGGTTAGTTAATTGCTCGCGCAAAGCTCTCGAGAGCGATTGCAATTCTTCCGCGCCGAATGGTTTTAAGAGATAGTCATAGGCTCCAAAGGCCGTAGCATCCAGCGCGCCCGCGGCGCTCCCGTGGCCGGTCATCAACACCACTTTGGTTTCCGGCAGTTCTTCTTTGAAACGCCGCAGCACCGCAAAGCCGTCAGCGCCTCCCAGCAAGACATCGCAAAAAACCACGGACCATTTGGCGTCGCCAAGTTTGGCGAAGGCGTCTTCGGCCGATCCCGACTGAGTCACGGCCCAGTCTTCGCCCTGCAGTACGGCCGACACAAACTCGCGCACTTGCGGCTCGTCATCGATCACTAATGCTTTGAAGTTTGTTTCCATTGTCTTAACTCACTCTCAGTTTGGGAGAGGGAGCAGTACCCTCCGCTATCAGTTGATCGCCGTTCGCGCGATGTTTTAGTTCACTGCGTGGAGAAGCCAAAAGCCTGTCCTGCTTACGCAGCGGACCGGCAGGTAACATCGAATCGAAAGCATCGGCGGGCGCGGGTCTGCCGAACAGATAGCCCTGCGCTTCATCGCATCGCAGCAGACGCAGAAACGCCCGTTGCTCTTCGGTCTCCACGCCCTCGGCGATCACTTTGAGTCGCAGGTTATGCGCCAGCGTAATGATAGCCATCACCAGCGCCGCATCGCTCGGATCGCTGGTCGCGCCTTTCACGAAGGACTGATCCAGCTTCACCGTATCGATGGGGAGGCGCTTCAAATAGCTCAATGAAGAGTAACCTGTGCCGAAATCGTCGATCGCGATTCGCACGCCCAGTTCTCGGATCGCACTCAAGGCCTTCACGGCTGAGTCAGCATTTTCCATGATAGACGTTTCAGTTATTTCCAGTTCCAGGCTCTGCGGATCTAAACGCGCCTCTCCCAGTATCCTCACGATCTTTTCCTGGAAGCTCTGATCCTGAAACTGTCGCGCCGAGATGTTAACCGCCATGCGCAGATTGCCGCAGCCGTTGTCTCGCCAGCGCCGAGCTTGCGCACAGGCGTTACTCATTACCAGGTCGGCGACCCCCAGAATGAGCCCGGTGTCCTCCGCCAGATGAATAAATTTGGCCGGCCCCAGCAGGCCGAATTCGGGATGTTGCCAACGCACCAATGCCTCCATACCGACGACCTTGCCCGAAGCCAAATCCAGGACAGGTTGGTAATGGTTTATTAATTGCCTGTTTTCAATCGCCCCGCGCAGATTGTATTCCAGGGTCAGGTGCTCCAAAGCCCGCGCGTTCATCTCCGCGGTATAGAATTGATGACAGTTGCCGCCCAACTCTTTCGCGCGGAACAAAGCTGCGGCTGCGTTCTTCATGATGGTTTCAGTGTCCTGGCCATCGTTGGGAAACAGGCTGAGACCGCTGCTGCCGGTCACATAAATCTGGTTTCCTTTGACTGAGAATGGCGGTTTGAGGACGTCGGCGATGGCTTGCGAGACATCGGCGAGTTCTTCCGTTCCGGTAACGCGCCTCAACAACAGAGCGAATTCGTCATCACCCGATCGTGCCAGCGTGTCGCCATTCTTGACACAGGTTTGCAGCCGTGCGGCGACCTGCTTCAATAGCAGATCGCCGATGCGGTAACCAAACGTCTCGTTGATCTTTTTGAATCGATCAATGGCAATTAGAATCAGGCCAACCTTTCTCTGGCTTCGAGCAGCCCCGACCAGGGCTTGCGAAAAGCGATCGCTAAGCAGCGCCCGGTTGGGCAAATCCGTAAACGCGTCATAAAAAGCCAGGTGCTCGATCCGAGCGGTGCGCTCTCTGACCAACTCTTCCAAATGGTTCTCGTATTTCCGTTTGTCCTGGAGCAATTGTTGATGCTCGAGCGCACGACCGACAGCTGCCTCTACATGGCGAAGATCGAGCGGTTTCGTAATGTAATCGAATGCACCGACGCGCATGGCTTCAATGGCCGATTCGATCGTTTGCTGTCCGCTGATCATCACCACGACAGTTTCCGGCGCGCGCTCTAAAACCCGCGGCACCAAATCGAGGCCACTGAGTCCGCCCATCTGAATGTCACTGATTACCAGATTGAAGCTCATGGCCCCCAGCACTGAGAGCGCATCTTCGGCAGAGCCAACGTCCACGCAATCGAATCTGACGCCCAACAACTCTTTGAGCAGACCTCGAATTTGCTCGTCGTCGTCGATGATCAGAATTGATGGTTTGTCCGGTTTGTCAGCCACCATAACGCGCTTCTCGCTATGGGAGAGGGCCAGGTAGAGGGCTTAGCTGCACGCCAAGTTCGATCCTCTCAGCGCAGTGGATCCTGAGAATAAATTTTCTTAATCCCTTTTAGCCAAGCCCTCACCCTGGCCCTCTCCCAAAGGCAGAGGGCAGATCAATCGCTCTGTGCTTCCTCGGTTTCCAGGACCTCGCGCACCTTTCGGGCCAGCGAGGCCGGCGTAAACGGTTTCTGAATGAACTCGACGCCTGAATCCAAAACGCCATGATGCACAATCGCTTCGTCGGTGTATCCCGACATAAACAGCACGCGCAGGTCGGGACGAATTGACGTTATCAGGTTGGCGATCTCTTTTCCGCTTGCCTTAGGCATTACCACGTCTGTAAGCAGGAGATCGATGGCGCCGGAATGCTCGGTACTCAAATGCACAGCTTCTTCACCGCCTCTGGCCTCCAGAACGTGGTATCCGGCCTGCTCTAAGATTTGCCGGGCCAGTCCACGGACGACGTCTTCATCTTCGACCAACAGAATTGTCTCGGATCCGCGAGGGGCGTCTTCTTCCTTCGTCTCGATCTCAGTTTGGGCCGCGGGCGATTCGATTTGCGGCAGGTAAATCTTGAAAGTAGTTCCGTGACCCGGCTCGCTATAGACCCAGATGTTCCCACCGCTCTGTTTCACAATGCCGTAAACCGTGGAGAGCCCGAGCCCGGTTCCTTTATCTTTCTCTTTCGTGGTAAAGAAAGGATCGAAGATTCGCGCCTGCGTTTCTTCGTTCATACCCACGCCGGTATCGCTGATGGCCAGCATCGCGTAATTTCCCGGCCGCACCCCAACGTGCTTGCTCGTGTATTCCTCGCGGAGCTCGACATTCGCGGTTTCGATGGTTAGGTTGCCGCCCTGAGGCATCGCGTCTCTGGCGTTAACGACGAGGTTGACCAGGACCTGTTCGATCTGTCCGGGATCAGCTTTGATCTTCTTTAATGCCGGATCGAGTTTGGCGGCTAGTACGATATCTTCACCAATCAGTCGTCGCAGCATGTTGTTCATATCTTTGACGACGCCGTTTAGATTCAGCGCCAGCGGCTGCAGAATCTGCTTGCGTCCGAACGCCAGCAATTGGCGAGTCAGATTCGCGGCGCGATCACCGGCCTTCTTGATCTCTTCCAGGTAGCCTCTTATCGGGTCGTTTCCATTCATCCGTTGCAGCGCGAGACTGCTGTAACCGTTGATCGCTGTCAGCAAATTATTGAAGTCATGCGCGACGCCGCC
>QHXE01000444.1:4687-10593 GCA_003222835.1 Acidobacteriota bacterium
ACCCCGATCGCAACGCCGTCCTGGTAGACAAGTTTAGTATTTGCTTCCACGGTGACTCGCCGCCCATCCTTGGCGATGATTTCCATCTCGTAAGCGGTCACGCGATCACCCGCAAGTTTGCGTTGCAGCATCTCACGCACCTCGGTCAGATATTCGGGCGCTACGGTACGAGCCAGGTTGAGTTTGAGCGCTTCTTCGACCGTGTAGCCGGTAATCGTTTCCCCGGCTTTGTTCATCGAGGTGTAGTTACCCTCCAAATCATGAGAGTAAATGATGTCATGTGCGTTCTCGACCAGGTCGCGATAGCGTTCCTCGCTCGCGCGCAGGTTTTCTTCGGCTCGCTTGCGTTCGGTGATGTCCCGGAAAAACCAGACTCGGCCAAAGTATTCATCCTGGGAGCTCTTGATCGGCGCAGTGTACCGGTCAAGGGTTCTGCCGTCATTTAGTTGAATCTCGTCGCGGCTGTCTTCCTGCGGATGCTTGTAGAGATACTCAACCCCGTCCAGGAATTCCCGGGGGTCCCCCAGCTTGTCTAATACCGATTGCAAGGCAGCCTCGTCGGATCGGCTGCCTAGGGCAGTCTCTGAGACACCCCAAAGATCAACAAACCGCTGATTGAAGGAGAGGATCTTTCGGTCATCTGAAGTAACCAGGATACCGTCAATAGACGCTTCGCTCTGCGACTCCAGCAGAGTTTTCTGAAAGTGCAGCGCGGCCTCTGCTCGTTTACGTTCCGTAATGTCGCGCGCGATCCAAATGACAGAGTCTTCAGACAACGGCGCCACGCTGCCGTCGAACCAGACTTCCGTGCCATCGAGTTGCAGACTATATTCCACTCGGTGCGCGCAACGTTCCTTTAAGCTGCGCCGAATCTCGCTGACCAAGAGATCGGCGGTGCCTTTCGGAAATACGTCGTGCTGCGTCTTACCGATTAAATCGTCCGGTGGCTTATGCGAATAGGCAGAGTTGGTCGGCGCAATCTTTAAATAGCGCCCATCGGCATCGAACACTATTATAACGTCGGTTATGGCGGCGAATAGCGCGCGCAATTCTCCTTCGGAAGCTTTGAGCGCTTCCTGCACCCGCTTGCGTTCACTGATGTCTTCTACGCTGCCTTCGCGATAAACCTCAATGCCGTTTTCATCGCAAACTGAGCGCCGGTTAAGCGACAGCCAGATCCGCTTCCCGTCTTTTCGATACGCTTGAAACTCGAAACCATGCAGAACCTCTTGTTTCGTCGTCAGTTCCGCGGACTTTACGCGGTCTTCGGGATCAACGTAGATCTGGTGCGTGATATCGGTTACGCCCTCAATCATTTCTTTCGGAGAGTCATATCCGAATATCCGAGCCATCGCCGGATTTACCGTGATGAATCTTCCTTGAGGTGTCGACTGGAACATTCCTTCCACGGCGTTTTCGAAAATCGATCGGTAATTCTCTTCGGCCTTTTGAACTTGTGTGTAAAGCGAAGCGCTCTCGAGCGCGGCGGCCGCGGTGCTCGCGAGAATCGTCAGCGCTTTCATCTGGCCGAGCGTGAAAGGGCGCGCGCGATTGAGCGCGTTGATGTTGATGGTGCCGATTAGCTTGTTGGCCACTTGCATCGGGATGGATATGGCCGAGCGAATCTCGGGGTGCGGGCACATGGAACGAAAGCGCTCGTCGTTTATTTCACCGGCCAAAATCAGGGGTTGGCGCTGGCGCGCAACCCACCCGGAAATACTCTCTTCGAGCGGCACGCGTTCACCCAGCAGGCGCTGCCGGTTTTCGCCCCGCACCGCCGCCACATAAAGCTCCTGGCCGTCTTCAGTGGGTAACAGGATCGATACTTCGTCGGCGTCAGTCTGCTGCAACGCGGCATCGGCGAGCTTACTTATAATGGTTTGCGGATCGAGGGTGAAGGCGATCGTCTGGCTGAGTTCAAAGATTGCCACGGTTTCGCGCAGTTGCAGATTTTCGAGGCGCAAACGACGCGTGTTCAGCGCGCGCGTGAGGATCGGCATGACAGATTGCAGCCGAAACGGTTTGAGCACGTAGTCAAAGGCGCCGACTTTCATCGCATCGACGGCGGTTTGGATCGTGCCCTGCCCGGTCATAATCAGGGCGATCAGATGCGGATCGATTTCGAGCGCGGACTTCACCAGCGAGATTCCGTCCATCCCGGGCATCATCAAATCGCTGAGTATCAAGTCGAAGTCTTCTTCACGCAAGGCCGCGAGCGCGTCAGGGCCATTGGTAAATCCACGCACCTCGAATGACTGTGAAGCAAGCGCCTCAACCAGGGCGTTCTTCAACTCTACTTCGTCATCGACTACGATAATCTTGCCTATTGTGGTTTCAGGCATGTTCAGTTATTCGTTGCTCTCCATTGTTTCGTTCCGGGATCTGAGTCTGCGCGCACCTTTCCGTTGGTGGCAGGCAGATGAATGATGACCGTGGTCCCTTCACCTAACCGGCTGTCGATCGAAATCGTTCCGTGATGCCCCTCCACCACGCGACGACAAATTGCCAGGCCCAGGCCAGTGCCCTTGCCTTCAGGTTTCGTCGTAAAGAACGGGTCCCAAATCCTTTCCAGATTCACCGCCGGGATGCCGCTTCCGGAATCGACAAATTCTAAGCGGACGTCTTGAGCATCACCTTCATCCGGCGCGAATGAAACTCTAATGGTGATCTTGCCGCCGTCCTTCATTGCGTCGCCGGCATTAGTCAGCAAATTCAGAAAGACCTGTCGCAATTGCTGGCAGTCAGCCTGTATGGTCGGCAAGTCTTCCGCGTATTCGCGCTCAACCTGCAGGTTGTTGCTGCGCAGATGGTATTCGATCAGCTCGAGCGAGTTGTCGATCTCTTCGCGCACATCGATCGTGGAAGTCTGCTGGTGAGAGCGCCGGCTGAACTGGAGCAGGTTGCTTACCAATTTTCCCATCCGGTCAACTTCGCCGGCCACAATTTCCACGGCGCGGAGCTTCTGTTCGTCCTCCGCGAGCTGCATGGCGAGCGTCTCCAGTCTCAGGGAAATTGTCGCCAGCGGATTATTGAGTTCGTGCGCCACGCTAGCCGCCAACTCGCCGACCGTGGCCAGCCGCGAAGCCTGCCACAGTTGCTGAGTCATTCCTGCCAGTTCTTCGCCTTTGAGCTTCAGTTCTGAAAGCGCCTGCTGCAATTCGGTAATGTCCTGCTTGATCGCGATGAAGTGAGTGATGTTCCCGGCCCGACTGCGTATCGGCGTAATGGTCATATCCTCCTGGTTGAGGCGGCCATCCTTGCAACGGTTAATCAGAGTATTCCGCCACACTTTGCCGGCCAGGATGGTGTTCCACATCTCTTTATAAAAGTCTCTGTTCTGCTTTCCGGATTTAAGCAATCGCGGATTTTTGTCGATGACTTCACTGAATGCGTAGCCGGTCGTTTCAGTGAATGCTTTGTTCACCCAAATGATTCTTCCGTTTTCGTCGGTTATCATGATCGCGTTCGCCGCAGCTTCCAACGCCGCGCTTTGGAGCAGCAATTGATCTTCAGCCTCGCGTTGCGCCCGGCGGTTTTGCGCCTCCTTGGTCTCGCGTTCGATCGCCGGCACGAGCCTGGCCAGGCTCTCCTTCATTAAGTAATCATGGGCTCCGGACCGCATCGCTTCGACGGCCGTTTCTTCGCCGACCGTCCCTGAAATAATGATGAACGGAAGGTCCAATTGTGTTTCCTTCAGAACCGCGAGCGCTGCCACGGCGCTGAAGTTGGGCATCGAGTAGTCACAAAGGACAACGTCCCACTCACGAGTTTTCAGCGCCGCTTTCATCGCCCCGACCGTGTCCACGCGATCAGAAATGAGTTCATAACCTGCGCGCTTCAGATAGCGCATGAGCAAAGCTGCGTCCTGCTCAGAATCTTCGACATGCAGAACTCGGAGAATCTTGGTCATCCAGCCTCTTACTCGGTTTGCGGAACCTCATTCAATACCAGCCAATACATGCCGAGCTGCTTGGTCGCTTCGATAAAGTGTTCAAATTGCACCGGCTTGCGGACGTAGCTGTTAGCGCCCAGGCTGTAGCTTCTAATCATGTCTTCTTCTTCGCTTGAAGAAGTGAAAACAACGACCGGAAGACGCTTGGTTCTTTCGTCGGCGCGCAACCGGCGTAAGACTTCGAGGCCGTCAATCTTCGGCAGTTTTAGATCCAGCAGCACGAGCTGGGGCATGACCTTTGTCGAGTCGCCAGTCGCCGCTCCGTTACCAAAGAAATAGTCGAGCGCCTCGACCCCATCACGGGCGACCACGACGTCGTTGACGATGTTGCTCTTCTTGAGCGCGCGCAGGGTTAAGGCTTCATCTTTCGGATTGTCTTCAACCAGTAGGATCACTTTGTTATCCATCTCCTTGCTCCTTGAAATTTGGGAGTGTGAAGTAGAACGCGGCCCCTTGATTCACAGCCCCTTCGGCCCAGACGTTGCCTCCATGCCGATAAACAATGCGCTGGACAGTCGCCAGCCCAATACCAGTACCTTCGAATTCGCCCGCAGTGTGTAAACGCTGAAACACGCCGAACAATTTATTGGCATAGGCCATATCGAATCCGGCGCCGTTGTCGCGGACGAAATAGGAGATCTCGCCGTTGCGCTGCTCGCTGCCGAAGGTGATTTCCGCCTGGTCCTGCTTCGAAGTAAACTTCCATGCGTTGCCCAAAAGATTCGTGAGCACGATTCGCAACAGGCGTTTGTCGCCCCGCGTTGTCAGCCCCTCCTTGATGGTGATTGAGACGTTCGGCCGGCCGTTTCTCTTTTGCAGATCGGCAATCACGGACCGAGCGAGTTCACTTAGGTTTACTTCTTCGCGCCGCATCTCGCTGCGGGTCACGCGCGCAAGCTGCAAGACATCGTCAATCAACTGGGCCATCTCCTGGCTGGCGTTGCGCACCTCATGCAGATAGTTCTTGCCTTCCGCGTCGAGTTTGTCCGCGTAATCCTCGAGCAGCGCCTGGCTGAAACCATCGATGTGGCGCAAAGGCGCGCGCAGATCGTGCGAGACCGAATAAGAGAAGGCTTCAAGTTCTTTGTTGGCAGCCTGAAGTTGCGCGGTGCGATCGGCCACGCGCTGCTCGAGTTCTTCATTGAGACGCCGAATCTCGTGTTCTGCCTGCTTGCGCTCAGTGACGTCGTTGTTGACCTCGAGAATGGCTTTTGGCTTTCCGTTCTCGTCGCGATGCAGAACCCAGTTACTGGCAACCACGATTTGCTGGCCATCTTTTCTGGTATGAACTAACTCGCCTTCCCAATGCCCATGGGCTAGAACTCTGGCTTTGATCTCCTCCACGGCCCGGGGATATTCGGTCTTGAGAAGGCTGTCGGTGGTCTTCTCAAGGGCTTCCTCCGCTTTCCACCCGTACATTTGTTCCGAGCCGGTATTCCAGAAAATGATGCGGCCATTGAGGTCGCGGATCAGCACCGGCGCAAGATCGAGGATTCGTGCCTGCTCCTTCAAAGCTTCCTCTGAACGCTTGCGCTCGGTGATGTCGCGCAGAAAGACGGTGAAGAATTTTTTTCCGTCCGTTTCGATCTGCGAGATGGAAGCTTCGATCGGAAACTCTTCACCGTCGGCGCGCAACCCGAACAGCGCGCCGAGCGCGCCCATTCCGCGTCTGGTCACGTGCGTCTTGCCAAAATTATGTATGTGACCTTGATGGCCAGCTCGAAAGCGCTCTGGGATAAACTGGTCGAGCGGTTTAGCGATGGCGTTCTCGGCCGGGTAGAGAAACATTCTTTCAGCCGCTGCATTAAAGAGCACGATGCGCTGCTGTTCGTCGATGGTGATAATCGCGTCCATCGCAGAGCCAATCACTCCGGCAAGTTGCTCCTGGCTCTTCCGCAGGTTCTCTTCAGCCTGATAACGTTCGGTGATGTCAGTTATAGTGACGAAAGCCAGA
>QHXE01000444.1:10678-11020 GCA_003222835.1 Acidobacteriota bacterium
CGATTACGCGTGCCAGGGGCCACTCTTCTAACTTCAGAACCGAGCCGTCAAGCGTTGATAACTCGAAGATCTTTTCAAACTCGGGAAGCTTCAGCAGGCACTCTTCCATGCTGGAAAAACCGAGCATCTTCAGTCCGGGCCGGTTCCAATGAAGTAATTGCCCGTTGAGATCTGAAATTACCAGGCCTTCACTTAGATTTTCGATTATGGTCTGGAGACGCTCCTCGCTCTCGCGTAACACCTGTTCCGAGCGCTTGCGTTCACTGATATCGATGACGCTCGCCAGTACAAACGCGCCTTCGGCCGTTTCAATCGGATTGAGGCCGATCTCGATCGGTACTT
>QHXE01001127.1 GCA_003222835.1 Acidobacteriota bacterium
AAGGCAAACTCCACCCTTCACGTCGTTCAGCCGCCTCGTTTAGAATCGATTCGGCCTCAATTGAAAGGGAGCCTTTTCCGCTGCGGGCGATACCGACAAACGAAAAGCGCCTGCCGTGATGCTCTGGGAGTCTCGGTTCCAAGCCTTCGACGAAAGCTATCACTTGCTGCTGCTGTTCGTCGTTGAGGCGACGCACTTTCTCTTGAATCGCATTTTCTAAATTGGCTGACATAGCCTTCCTTCTTCAGTATGGGCGTCAAGTTGTGTTCATCTTAACATCGTCTAACTCTGGAATGGCAAGTGATCCTTGCGAGAGCAGTTGAGCACGTGTAATCTTTCGTTTAGTAATGGTCTCAGCGAGACGCAGGAAGAAACGCAATGTCAGCAAACCTAGAGCAAACACTCCTCGAAAAAATCCACGCTCTTCCTGACAACAAGCAGCAGGAGGTTTTGGCGCTGGTCGATGAGATGTTGAAGGAAGATCATGAACTAAGGTCGCGCGAGAACGTTAGGCCGATCTGGGAAATCATTCAAGAAATCAGCCGCGAAGCGCCACCAGGAACTTGGGATGACGTGCCTACCGATGGCTCAGTAAACCACGACCATTATCTTTATGGAGCACCGAAACAAGAACCGTGAAGCTAGTCTTCGCCGATACGGTTTACTGGGTTGCGTTGATTAGCCCACACGATCAATGGCGTGGCTCAGCGCTTTCCGCCACATCCTCGCTTGATGACGCGCAACTGGTTACAACTGATTCCGTCTTGATCGAAGTACTGAACTTCTTTGCCGAGCATGGCGAAGAAGCTCGGCTCAGAGCCGCTTCCGTTGTCGAAGAGATTCTAGTCAACCCGGACGTGGAAGTGGTGCGCCACACCCATGAGAGTTTTCTTGCCGGACTTGCGCTCTACAAAGCGCGGGCTGACAAAGGCTACAGTCTTACCGATTGCATCTCAATGACCACGATGCTCGAACGAAGCATTCTCCAAGTTCTCACACACGATCAGCACTTCAAGCAAGAAGGTTTCGAAATTCTCTTTTAGCAGTTAAATGACGGCGGAATCATAACAGCTCAAAAATGGCAGTGTTTCAGTTGACCTTGCTCGATTCACTCAACCCATCCGAGGTTTCAGTGAGAGCGCGTTCCTCAATAGCTATCCCAATCACCGTCGGCTGCATCGGAACGGCCGGCATTAGCAGCAAACCTCCTGGCGATGCCTTGCAGCAACGTCGAAGCGAGTTTTCTCAGCCAACCACCTTCGGGCGCATACAGGCCGGCAATAACGAGGTGCTTAAGAACGAAGGCAGTGCCAAAGAGGACTATGAGACTTCTCAATAACCGGCGCGCGTCGAAGATCGAAAACTGATTGGTCCAGAGCGTCCACAGAAAGAAGAAAGAGAACATCCAATGCAGCAGACCGTTCTCAGGCAGCACTGAATTAAATGCCTGGGCCGAAGCGAAGAAAAGCGCGATCAGTGTCAGCAGATGCGAGACGTTTATCAGCATCGGCTGTTCGATGGTTAACCAACGGCGCAGGTCGATAGCCCCAACGCGCAAGAAGAGCGACATGAGCAGAATCGCCAACAACAGAGTGACCAGCGGCGGCGCAATGAAGACAAACTGGCGGGTTTGACCGTCAATCCGCAATCCGCCGAGCAAACTCACGCTCAGCAGCAGAGTCGGCAACACAATGAAGTTCAGCAGCGCCCGATTTCTATCCGCGTAGGCGTTCATTTTCGCTCGCGAAAAAGCTTCAATGGATTGAGATCTTTCCAACTTCGTTCAGAACCTTGTTCCAACTCCGTCTTCAATTCGGCGGCAGAGTGCATTTGCAGATTCGGATCGTCGATAGTCAAGATGCCGTTGGGCGCGAGGTTGATGGCGCGATTCACCGCCTCGAGCCCCTGCTTGAAGAGCGCATCGTCGTAATATACCCGGCCCCAGCCTTCACGGTAGAAGGCGTAGGCAACATAAAACTGGGTGCGCGGATCCTGCTGGGCCGGATCGGCGCTCGCCCACACGTCACGCGCCGCGTGAAACTGGTCGCGACGAAATAGTTCCAGACCATTGTTGAATTTTTCCTGATTAACTTCATAGATCCCGGCGGCGACTCGCGTGTTCGTTGTGACCTCCGTAAACGATCGTGGCTCAGTCGCATAAATCCAGACGATGATGGCAGCGTAAACCAACGTCCAAGTAATGCCGGCGATCTGAATGAGCTT
>QHXE01000445.1 GCA_003222835.1 Acidobacteriota bacterium
AAAACGCGTGCCCTTGTTTGTTTCTGAAACCTTTCGACGAGCCGCTTAACTTCATCCGCAACTCCGCCGCTGCCAGTCAAACAACCAATGATTTTTCCTTCATCGTACGCAATCGTAAATTCGTTGAGCGAGCCAATCGAGCCGGCAATGAACACTACGACATCGCATGAACGCACCAGCACGACGTTGCGACCTTTCAAACCAAAGCCGGTGTAAATAATCGCGTCACAGGCGTCGGTTGGCAAGGCGTACGTTTCCAGATGCTCGCGTTCATCGTGAGCCGGAGAAATTCCAATGTGTAGCGCGCCAGAGTCGTGCGCAGCTTTGCCGGTGGCGTGGACAAGCCCCGTGGTCGCGCCGGTAAGTAGGATCACGTTGCGACTCGCAATAGCCCTACCGAGCGCTCGCGCCTTCTCGCGCAGCGCAGTCACTTCTTCCGCCGATCCCATTACACCGACTTTGATCTTCATTTCTCTAGACCAGGCGTTCACGCCTGGGACGACACGCATGCATTGTCTGATTCGCCCCATTTATGGAGCCCAAGTACGTTCGCGGAACGATGGCTGAAGCCGCGCAAAACCTCCTAAAGGAGGTTGCGCGAGTCTTATACCTTATCTCTTCCCCAGGCGTGAACGCCTGGGCTAGAGAAAGTGACACACCGACGCTCACCATACAAGCGTTCTAATCGATTGCGGCATTTTCGATCTTCGTAGGCGAAGAAGCCGCCGGTGCGTCAACAAGCCCGCCTCGCCGATCCCACCATCGTCGGGTCAAAAACCAAATCAATCCCGGTAACATGAAGAACGTTCCGACGCCAACAGTCACCACGCGGGGCGAGAAGCCAAAACGATCCATCAATTCGCCCACCAGGTAATTCGATGCCGCCATCGTCAGCGTCAGCAGCGCCAACTCCGCCGCGAACACTCGTCCGCGAAACTTGTCCTCGACCTCGCGTTGCAACAGCACAGTCGAGAAGACCCACAGTATGCTCCCGCCTGTGTGCGCTGTCAGCAGGAACAGCAAGGCCAGCACGAAACTACGCGAGCTGCCAAACGCGATATAGAAGACTCCGCCGATCAAGAACGCAATGCCGATGGCGTACTGCATCTGCTTGCGGGTCTCGCCCGCCCAGCGCCGCGCGACGATTGGGCCAACGGCCGTGCCGATGCCTCGCGCGGTAAACAGAACGCCGATGCCCGTGGCGGTCTTGCCGGCCACCGGAAAGATTCTCTCGCCAAAGACTGCGAGTAAAGTTAGGATGCCGCCGCCCATGCCCCATGCAGGTTTCACCATCAAGTAGGCAAATACTCGCGGGCGATGCTTGACGTAACGCGCGCCTTCGATTGTGTCGCTGATACCGAGCGCTTTGCCAACTGTAAGCTTTGCTTTTTCGCGCGCCGGACGCTTGGGAAAACGTACGCTGGCGATTAAGAGCGCGGACGCGACAAATGAAAGTGAATCGAGCACGAAGGCGGCATTTGTGCCAAACCAACCCGCGACAAATCCACCGATGGCCGCGCCGAGTGTCAGCATCACGGACCACGTAACCGAAGCGATGGCGTTGGCGGCAAGCAACTCGCGGTCGGATACGATCGAAGGGATCGCGGCCGTCTTTGCCGGCTCGAAGAAAGCTGAGAATGCCAGCTGCAAAACTGTCAGGACGTACACCAACCACATCTGATCCGGCCGGCGCACGAGAAGAAATCCCAGTACGACGACAGCACGCAGCAAGTCGGCGATTATCATGATCGAGCGCCGGCTGAATCTGTCTGCAATCACGCCGGACAACGGTCCCATGACTACGCTCGGCAGAAAACGCGCGACCATAATCAAAGCCACCGAACGACTTGAACCTGTGAGTCTGAGTGCGATGGTGTACACCGCGATCGTATCGAACCAGTCGCCCATCTGGCTGACCACCTGACCTAGCCAAAGAAACCGAAAAGCGTGGTTTGCGCGCAGCAATTCTGCGTAACCAACGGAGGGCGGTCGTTCGGCTCCGGCTTTAATGATTTGACTCACAGTTTTGAAAATAGAATGAAAACGATGAAAGGTGCACTTTGGAAAAGCGCATTGTCAACTTTTGGAGTGCGCCGGCAGAGCGCAGCAACGACGGCGCTTTTCTCTAGCCCAGGCGTTCACGCCTGAGGACAACAACAAACCAGAGTCAATTAACCTCCTTCAGGAGTTTTCGAATTCCAATCCGCGCCCCATAAGTGGGGAGCTATAAAAAAGGAGATGGCCACTCTTAAACCAGACGTGAAGGCCCGGGCTAGAGAAAAAGTGCCCTCGGCGCCTGCGCTCTGCCGGCGCGCTCCAGAGTTTCTTCACTTTGACCTGTCACAATGAAGACCAATAGTGAAAATGAGAAATAGTGTTTCTTTCGCTATTCAGGAAACCTGCTCAAAGCCGCCCTTTTCTGCAATTCCCTCAACAAACATTACCGGCACGAGCTTTGTTATGCGCAGGCCGCGGCTAGGAAGCGTTATCCGCTGATGGGCTCACCGCACTGGGCCCGCTAGCCGCGTAAAGATTGAGAGTTGTTGTTTCACCCCAGACGGCGAATACGCGCGTCCCTTCGCCAGCTTGCCCTTCGGGTGCCGGAGGCGAAACCTGAGTTGCTCCAGGTCTTCGCCTTCGGTGCCCAGACTGGTACGCACTGCTGCTAGCGTGCCTCTCGGCAGGCAAGGATGCCTGCGTACCGTAAATCGACAGTAAAATGAAACTGATCGAGATGTCCGATTACAACCGCGCCGCAAAGACCTACTGGTTTGTAATGGTCGCAGCAGGCGCCATGCTGTTTGTTTGGGCGGCCCAGCGTTGTCTGGCTTTCTCGACGATACAGTGGGCGACGTTCGGTGGTTTGCTCTTACTAGTAATGGTCGCCGGCGCAAATCCGATCCGCATTCCCAACACAACTTCCAGTTTCACAGCCGGCGATGTCTTTACATTTCTCAGCGTTTTATTTCTCGGAGTTCCATCGGCGATTTTGGTGGGAGTCGCTGACGCATTTGTGAGTTCGCGGCGCACTTCTAAGCGGCTGGCGAGTTGGATCGCCGCGCCGTCAATGATGGCCGTGACGGTCTTCATCGCCGGGCACGCGTTTTATTTTACGCTTAGGCGCTTCGCTCAGGTCTTCCAGGAGCCTCTTGGCGCCAGCGCGATGCGCATCGATTACCTCTTAGCCGGATTGGCACTAATGGCCATGCTGCATTACTTCATCAACGGCTTTACGATTTCGACAATTTACGCGCTGCGAACCCGACGTCCGATTCTAAAGTTTTGGCGCGACGGTTATCTTTGGACCTGGTGGTCCTTTTTGGCCTCGGCAGTTGCAACTGCTGTGATCTATTCGGCAGTGTCGCGGATTGGTTGGGCTTATGTGTTACTGAGCGTGCCGGTGATCGCCGCGACTTACTGGACTTACAAGATCTATTTCGAGCGCGTCAACGCCAAAACCCGCGAAGCCGAAGAGTTAAGCCGCCTGCACCTGGCTACCGTCGAGGCACTGGCCACCGCCATCGACGCCAAGGATCAGACTACGCATTATCATGTACGCCGAGTACAAATTTATGCCGAAGGAATCGGCAGACTGTTGAATCTATCTGTCGGTGAGTTGGCTGCGCTAAAGGCGGGCGCATTGTTGCACGATGTTGGCAAACTCGCGGTTCCGGATCACATTCTGAACAAACCGGGAACGCTAACTCCGGCTGAATTCGAAAAGATGAAGGTGCACACAAATGTGGGCGCCGAAATTCTCAGCCGCGTGAATTTCCCTTATCCGGTCCTGCCCATCGTGAAGCATCATCACGAGCGTTGGGACGGCCGCGGCTATCCCGATGGCTTGATTGGCGAGCAGATTCCGATCACGGCGCGGATCATGTCGGTGATTGATTGCTTTGACTCAGTGCGCGAAGCCCGGCCGTTCCGCGCAGGCATGACCCGCGAAGAAGCGATCGACCTGTTGCGAAAAGGCTCCGACACGCACTTCGATCCGAGAGTCGTCGAACTATTCACTCAGCATCTGCCAAAATTCGAAGCCGAAATCGAAGCCCGCGGACTCATCGATCAGATTCACGTTGACGCACCGCGCAGTCCCATGGCGGCGGCGGAAGATCAGGTTGCGTTGGCGCGCGAGAACGCCTCGTTCGGAGCCTACGATCAAATCCGTAATGCGCATCGCGAGGTGTACGCGCTTTACGAAATCGCGCGTACGTTTGGTTCTTCGCTTGACCTCGAAGAAACGCTCACCGTGTTGGTGGATAAAGTCGGACACGTTGTGCCGTTCGATACGTGCGTGGTTTATCTCTACGACGAGGTTAAGGGTTACGCCAGCGCGGCGCTGACGCTTGGTCGGAATGCCGAAGCGATGCGAGGGCGTTGCGTGGCGCCGGGCGAAGGCGTAACCGGCTTTGCTCTGTCCATCC
>QHXE01000446.1 GCA_003222835.1 Acidobacteriota bacterium
TGAACGAATTCAAGGGACGCATTTACGATGTCGGATGGGAGCTCGACCTCAAAGGCTCGATCAATTACGGCAATCCATTCACGGTGCGGTTTCAAGGCAAGGGCGTCGTTGATGGCGAGGAATGGATTTACGATTATGTCGGCTACGTCATCCGTCCCTGGCCCAATGGAGCAGATCAGCGAATGGCGATGGTCGGCTCCATCGTTCGCACCATTCCGCATTCGAGCGGTAACGGCGGGACCGCTCCCGCCGGAGTCGTGTGTTCCTGGATTGCGGTAAGACAGGACGATTCCGCCACCTAATCATCTCTGCGATTAGAAGAGAATCAGCTAAGCGAACTTGCAAGATCGGCTCGTTGAATAAGCAAGAAAAAACTTTCCGCTACGATGTGGCAATTCTTGGTGGAGGCCCAGCCGGCACGGCCACGGCTTTGTCTCTGCGCCAGCACGCTCCCTCTCTATCTCTGGCTCTGATCGAGCAATCGACCTACGACAGCATTCGCATCGGAGAAACACTTCCACCGATTGTGCAGCCGCTTCTGGAGCAACTCGGGGTTTGGAATGCCTTTCTCAATGAAGAGCATGTGCCGGCTTACGGCAGTTGCGCAGCCTGGGGCTCCGATAAGTTGTTGGATAACGAGTTTATCTATCATCCTGTGGGTCGCGGGTGGCATCTGGACCGGACACGTTTTGACGCGATGCTGGCTCGCGAAGCGACCAACCGAAGCATCGCATCGTATCCTGGATCCAAATTCATTACGTCCCAACCGACCGGCCAGAAGCGATGGCGTCTCGCGATACAAGACGAAAACAGAGATGAAATTTCTATTCAAGCTGACTTTGTTGTCGATGCGACCGGCAGGCGTTCTGTCTTTGCCCGCCAGCAAGGTGTAAGAAAAGTATTTCTCGATCAGTTGTTCGGCGTATTTGTATTTTTCACGTTGAACGGCGGCAGTCCGTTGACTGATAGCTATACCATGGTCGAAGCCTGGGAGGAAGGGTGGTGGTATTCAGCTCTCGTGCCTGATAAAAAGATCGCCGTCGTGTGCATGAGCGATATCGATATTGTCAAAAGGATTGGTTTGACTTCTTCAACGAAGTGGATCGAATTGATGAACGAAACTCGTTACATCAAGGATCGAGTGCGAGATGCTGAGCCCGTCGCCGCTCCCTCGGTTCATGCAGCCCATTCCCAACATCTTGAAAGAGTAGCTGGCGATGCGTGGCTTGCCGTCGGCGATGCAGCCACTACTTTCGATCCTTTGTCTTCTTTGGGGATCTTCAAGGGATTGCGATCCGGCATCATGGCTTCGTACGCGATCGCCGATTATTTCAAAGGCTCCTCTTCAAGTTTGGAGAAATACGAAGCAATCCTGGCCAAAGAGTTTGAAGAGTATCTGTCGACGAGAACTGACTACTACGGCCGGGAACGACGATGGAAGAGCTCACCTTTCTGGCAGCGTCGCTACGATCAAGTCACGCTCGATCCTCGACAGATGCTTCGGTTAAGCGAAATGCCGGGCAAAGCGGCCGCCGTCGAAAGACTCTCAATGCATCTACCTGTCCCCGATCTAAAGTATCTTTGTGATATCTGCGTGGTCCCACGCCAGGCTCAGGAGATCGTTTCGAAATTCAAAGCCCGCCGCAAATCCGTACAGGATCGGCGGGTTATCCTTGCGCTTCAGTACCTTGTTGCAGAAGGTATGATCCAAGCCGCGGCAGAATGAGATGGACACGTTTTTTTCGAGGTTGTCAGACGCTCGCCGATATTCACTGGAATCATAAGACCGACTGAAATTAGACGAGTGATAACAAGCGAACTTCAAGCCGCGTTGCACTAATCCGATGGCCGATGGTCTTCCTTCGAGGAACCACGCTGCAAATAAAGAGGTTGACAAGAACTTACATGAACGGCGTTCGAGCACTTAAAGAAATCAGCCGCGAAATCTCGCTCGGAGTATTCGCCAGCGCATACGGTGATCAATCAGCGCCGTGAAAATCCAACTTGATTCCCTTCATCGTCGGCAGACAGTCTGATTCTGAGCGCGACCGCAAAGTGAGTTGCGCTCACTTGTTTGAAAAATGCTTAACCTCCGGAGGCAATCGCGTGATAGCGAACGCAACGCCGCTGCTTTCACTGCCGGCCAGGACCTTAATCGAAAGCGAACCACGTAAAGATCGCGTTTGATCCGGAAGTGTTTTTTCATCCACCAGCACCACGTGTTCACCGGGCGGCAGATCGCCGATCAGAAAGTAGCCATCCGCATCGGTCATGGTGTCCCGGCCGCTGCCGGTCACGATACGCACGTCGGCCAACGGCTGTTCGCCTTCATCAAGCCGGCCATTTTCGTTCAGATCCAGCCAAACTAACCCGCTGATACGGCCCGTACGAACGAGTCGGAAATCAACCACCGAGTCTCGTTTGGAAACCAATGCAACCTGCTGCTGCGCGCCGTCCAGCAGGGTCAGGTCAGCGCGAACGGATAGCAGATCCAAATAGACAGAATGCTCTCCTGTCTGCACAGTGTCGATGCGAAAATTGCCATCGGCTCCGGTCACAACATAGCGGTTGCCGTCCACGCGCACTTTCACATTCGCCTGCGGCAGATCGATACCGGGATCGAAGCGACCGTTGAGGTTTAGGTCCTGATATACCCGCCCATAAACTGCTCCGTAGGAATTTACTTCCGCCACTGGTCCACTAATCGCGCTCGCGGCCCGGTGCGTCGAGAACAGGAACCCACGCAAACTGAGCAGCAGCGTCGGACCTGTTTGAGTTCGCAGATAGCTGAATTGCAGCGTGCTCTGTCGCGGCAAGCGCACGGATACCGACACATTCTCCGTCGTGCGCAATGATGAGGTTGCGCTGCGCATATAACCCAGGCCGCCGCTGATGCTCAAGTGTTTGCGCAGCAGGTTCGACAGTTGCCACGCCGCTGTTCCACTGACTAAACCACGACTGCCAATCGCTTGACTGACTTCGAACGTGTTCGACTCATTGATGCGAATGTTGGCGCCGGCCTGCGCATTTATTGAGGCCGGGCCGAACGTCTTAACGCGCGTGGCGTTCACAAACAAGCGCCAACGCGAAAATTGTTTAGCGGCGCTGGCTAAGGTGAAAGCTGCGTTCTTCAATTGTGGGGTACTGCTCTGCGTGTGCGAAAAGAACACCGTTGGCCATCGACCACTCGGGGTCAGATTCAGAGTCGCAGTCTCAAACCGGTTGAAGTCACCAGCTCTGCCAGGCTTCGTTGCGGTGCTGCCGCCAAGTGAAGCGGTGATCCACTTTCTTGGATGCCACGTTAAATCGCCGGCGGCGAGATTAGTTGGCTCCAGCAACCCGCTCTGCGCGCTCAGAAAATTTCGGCCTACGTAGGTATATCTGCCTTGCACAATCAGTTGATCAGTCAACGGCAAAGAGCCGGACAGGTTAACGGCTCCGGCTGGACCATCGACGTGAACCCCATCGCGACTGAGTCCGGAGAATTCACCTGCCCCGAGATCGGCTTGAAAGCGTTTGCCGCCGGAGGCGAAGCGAACGCTGCCGGTGGCCAGTTCGCCACGCCGGCTCGGTCCGGCAAAATGCATGACGCCTGACGAGAAAAGCAAATCGTGTCCATTGGGAACTTTTGCGTAAGAGCCCGCAGTTACATAAGCACCAAAAACATTTGTATCGTAATGGAATTGCGACCGCTGCGCTTGCGTCGGCTGCGGCGAGGCGTCCCCTATTACGTCGGCCGGCGCAAACAAGACGGGTTTTATCGTTCCCGAAATTGCCAGACCGGCAAACACGTTCAATCGCACTGGGCCAACGGGTAGGTCCGCCGAAGCACCACGCATCGTGTTAGACATAAACTGAAGGTCAGTGCCCGTGCCAAAGTCGCCAACGACGAAGGTCTGCCCGCCCGGCCGTTCCAATCTGAAAGAGCCGCCATGAAGATTCGTGAGGCGTGACTGCGCGGTTCCGCCATCGAAATTGGTGAAAAACGTGAAACGTCCATCACCCAAACGGCCGCTGCCGCGAAGCGTCAGGTTGTGATTGAAGAATGAAGTGTAACGGCCGGCGTTGTAATCGTATTCAAGCTGGTAAAGCTCCAATCGTGCGTGCCCGGCTCCCGCTCGCACGGTTTCGCCTTGCGTCCCACCGCGCGTGATTCTGATCGCTCGTCCTTCTTCACGCTGGATCGAAACATCAAGAAGAGCGGCGACAATCTCGACCGGCATCATTAGTTCCTGAACGTCAGGAGGAAAAACAATATCGGCCGTGGCCGAAATGGCCAGCGTGACGGAACCGTTCTCGCGGACTTGATTTAGCTGGGCGTTGAATTCCGCGACAATGCCGCTCTGTCGGCGAACTGTTACCGTACGCAACGTTGCATCATATTGGATCGAATCCCCGAGAGCGCGCGCGATACTGGCGACCGGAACGAAGAGACGGCCGCCGCGCTGTTGCGCGGAACTATTCGGACCCGCCAGCGTCCGGCCATTGACAATAATAACAGTTGCTTCTGGAAAGCTGTTGCTTTGCGCCGCAGGATCGGTGGCATACAAATTTCTATTGAAGCCAATTGGCCTGGGAGCCAACGGCTCCGCGTGCGCGAGACCAGCCGCCGCCATAAGTGCTAACAACAACACTGACGCCGAACCAAGTTTGATCATACTACGCGTATCCAGGCGAGCTTTTTGGGAGCTACAAAAAAACCGCACTTTTGAAACATCGCTGAAAAGCTGGGTCATTAGTAGTTTTTCTATGACAAGAATTCTATCAGGGCAATTTAGCGAAGCGGCCTGGT
>QHXE01000530.1 GCA_003222835.1 Acidobacteriota bacterium
ACCTTAGCCCTATGACCGGGTCGACGCGCGTCGCGCGACGTGCGGGAACGACGCACGCAACTGCTGCTATCACGAGCAGGATCGCCGTGGCGAGGGAGAAGGTCACTGGGTCTAGCGCCTTGACACCATAGAGAAACTGTTGCACCAGGCGCGTGAGAGCCCACGAAGCCAGCAGCCCTACAACAGCACCCAGAAAAGCCAGCGTCAGGCCTTCTTTCAGAATTAGTCTCAGAATATTGTCCGGCATAGCTCCCAAAGACATGCGGATGGCGATTTCGCTTGTGCGGCGAGTCACGGAGTACGCGAGCACTCCGTAAATACCAATCGCCGCGAGAAGCAACGCCAGAAATCCCAAGCCGGCGGAAAGGCGCGCCATGGCGTTTTCCGTGGACAAGGTGGAGTCAATTCCTTCTTGCAAGGTGCCAACGTCCTGAATTGCAATCGTCGACGCAATTTCGGCGACGGCGCTTCGCACGCGGTTTTCCATGGCCTGCGGGTTGACCGCGGTCCTTACCTGGAAGGAAAAATCGCCGCTCGGCATCGGTATATAGACCGTCGGGCGGAAGTCGGCTTTCACGCTTTGGTACTTCACGTCGCCCACAATGCCCATAACTTCGAATGTTTTTTCCTCGTACTTGACATGAGCGCCCATCGCCGGCGCACCTTTCAGGTACTTGTTAGCGAAAGCGCGATTGATCCAAATTCCCAAGGAGTCTTTACGGCAGTCCTGAAGCGTAATGCTCCTGCCGCTTAGTACCGGGATCTTCATGGTTTCAAAATAGCCCGGACCGATTTCCAAAATCTGGGTTTCGAGTTCATTGCCTAGGTCAGGGTGCTCGACAAGTAACCTGACCAAGTGACGCTTTCGATTCCAGGCAACGCCGCGAGGCGGCTTCGGATTTCTTGGCCGAGGGCAGGAATTCTTTCCTCCGGAACCTTCGCCGCCGTGGGTGAGATGGAGAAAAGAAGAAGATGGTCGGTGCGAAAACCCGGGTCGAGCGTTTCGAGCGTAATCAGTGTGCGGACAAAGAGGCCGGCGCCTATGACCAAGACGAGAGCCACGGCCATCTCGAGAGTGACGAGTGTACGGCCTAATCGGCTGCGCCCTTCACACGGTGATGCGTTGGTGCCCGCGATTTTGAGCGTCGAACCCAGCGTAACGCGCGTGCTCGTCAGCGCCGGAACGAGTCCAAACAGAATAGCCGCTACGACAGCGACGGCCGCCGAGAAGCCGAGTACAACATAGTTCGGCCGAATAGTGGCAAGAAACGCGGCCGGAGCCTTCGAAGAAAAAAGGACGTAAACAAGGCCGCGCGTAGCCCAATAGGAGACGAGAACTCCGGCCGCGCAGCCGAGAAACGCAAGCAGCATGCTCTCCGTAAGCAATTGAGAGAGCAAACGTGGCCGGCTGGCCCCAAGCGCCAGGCGAACGGCGATTTCCTTGCGACGGGCCTCGGCTCGCGCGAGCAGCAGGTTCGCAATGTTGGCGCAGGCGATGAGCAGAACCAGACCTGCAGCCGCCATCAAGACGAAGAGCTGCGTCGAGTATTGCAGACGAAGTGATGCCAAGCCACGTTCCGCGCTGGTAAATGTAATCCCGAGATCAGTATCGATAGCCTGGTTCGGATGGTCTGGATTGGGTTTCGTGGAAGCGGCCACAGCGCTGGCCTCACTCGTCAATGAGGCGCGGAACATCACTTCCGCTTCGACTCGCGCGCGTTCGGCGGGAACGCCCGGCTTCAGCCTGCCAACGAGATAGAGCCAGATGGATCTGGCCTCGAACTTGTCAAACCTGTCTTTGACCAACGAATCCCGCGCGTGAAGAGGTATCCAAAAATTCGCGCGACTGCCGGGTGCGAGTCCGTAAAACTCCGGTGGAGCAATTCCAGCGATCGTAAAGGGAACCCCGTTAAGGAGCACCGAGCGACCCACTACATTTGGGTCGCTGTTAAACTGCATCTGCCAGTAATGAAAATCCAGAACAATGGCAGCGGTCGCTGCCGCAGAGTCGTCAGCAGAGGTGAGCATGCGGCCACAGGCAGGTCGCACCTGCAAGACGGAGAAAAAGTCGCCGTTCACGTACTGGCCGTTTGCGCGCGTCGCTTGGCCATTCCAATCCACCTGCACGCCGACCCCACCCCCGTAAGCGGCGATTCCTTGGAGGGACTGCGAGTGCGTGCGGAAGTTGTCGTAATCAGGGAACGAAAAAGAGCAGTTTGAGCTGTGGGAAGCGGGGTTCACCATGTCGCAGCCGCCGTAGGAATGGGAGCTGCTCCAGACATATGGTCCTTGGGTATGAGCGACCCAATGAAACAGTACGAGCTCTTGCGGATGGCTAACAGGAAGGCGCGTCAGCATAACCGTGTTGAGGATCGTGAAAATGGAGGTGTTGGCGCCGATCGCGAGCGCGAGAGTGAGGATCGCGACGGCGGTGAAACCTGGGGACTTCCGCAGTATTCGGAGCGCGAAACGCAAATCTTGCGATAGTGCTTCAAGCAACCCTGAGGCACGCATGTAACTCATCCTGCCATCAAATCCGTGCATTTGCTCTTAGAGACTACTACATTTCTGCAGCGAACGACCTGGCTGAACTGGCTCCATGGTTGCCTATTTGCCTGAATTAGCGGGCAACACGGAAGCCACGAAAGTGTCGAGCAGATCTGACACGTTTGAGCTAATCCCACGATGAGGTGGGAAGGTCAAGTCAGACCATTATCGCTAAGAGGCTGATACGTCCCCATGTTCTAATTAACGCGGTAAGTGGTACAGTAGGTAATAGATGGATCGACCGAACTCCATGATAAAGTTCCCTCAACAATTATGCGCGGCGTTCTTTTACTCGCTGTACTCAGCATAAAGAGCAGCTACTCTCGGGAAGAAGAAACCCCCTTGGAAAGTGCGAACGATATTCCCGATACTCTTCAATGGTGGTTTGGAGAAAGCGGGTGCTGGCGAATACGCACTTATGCCTTAGACCATGACGTCCATGCATTTCAGATAGGAAATTCTCCGCAGACAACGGTGGAACTTGCCAAGAAAAACAATCAGGACAATTACGGAGACGTAATCGCAACGCAGCATCTCATCCATTTTGTGGATTGTTCCAAACGGTGGGAGTTGGAAGCTGAATTTGGGCGTATTGGTTTGGTGCCCCGACTCCAATTTGACCTCAGCCGGTTCGCATTCTGGAAGCCAGATGACGCGGTGTATCTGACCAAGTCCTCACCGAAGTAGCAGTGCCCGTCACCCTCCCATAAAAGAACGGAGAAGTGCCTGATTAACGCTAGTGCTCTATCGGAGGCGCGTTTTCACAAAAGCGTGAAGTCCGGGCGAGGTGCTCCGCGCGCGTTCGATAGAGCCGTTTGAAGGTGGGCGCTGGCGGTTGCGGCGGATGCGGGCTAGTGGTTGCACCGATCTAACGGCTATGGGAATTGAATCTTTTTTCGTTTGCAACCTATTGATTTTGCTTGGCTTAGGAAAATCAGAGGAAACCGAAAATCGCAGTTAAAAGCTCTACCTTGCAGCATGACGTAAGGAGCATAGCACGCGAAGCGTCCGTCGCGCCAGCGACTACGTTCAAACGCGGAAATCGTCCACTTGAAGTTCTAGAACTTGACTTGTCCGGTTTGGCGTGCCGGCTCAGACGGTCGATGCGACACCATCCAATGCGTTGATTCGACAATGCTTCCCCGGGAGAAGTAATCTGTTTGACCGTCCTCGGTCAAAACCTAGCCAGGGTAGTGTTCCGGCTGATCTAACCCTAGCGAGCGATTTAGCCTTTGTTTTCAATGCAAGTCGGGTTCGACTTGAGTGTTGCGTCGACCCATTGAAACTTACCAATCAAGTGGAATTACTTCCGAGTTGCCCGTGATTCGCGAACAATCGCCCAGAAGACGCGGAACGTACCCCGCGTCTCGCCGACTTCTTGTTCCCAACCAATCTTGACAGTTGGCCGTTACCCGCAAGTTACAGATAAGAAGGGCATTTATCGGCCTCCAGCCCAGCCGGAAAAGCCCTAGGAGCTACATTCTCGTCGGACGAATTTCCGAGAGGCAGGTCAAAGCCCCTGCTCCAGAACTGGTCTTCAGCACAGTAGAATCTCCACTCGCCAGGTGACTACGATTCCTTTACCAAGCCCACCGGGGTCCTCGCTTTTCACCGCTCCCCAAATCGCGAATTGCGGCCGCAACAAGCTGTACTGGATATCAGAAGACATGGAGGAAAAATGAAGAAACACTGGCTTGAGACAAGACTCGGCCCCGGCAAAGATTTACCTGGAGAACGTTCGAGATTCCTCGCGCCACGATAAAAGCGCTGTCCGTAGAAGTGGCGGCACTCGGGAGGAGACCATGAAATCGGGCTATCTTGAACAGCTAAAATCTGATATCGCAGCACGTTTCGAAATGGATCTTCGCAAACCAAGGGCTAAAGCAGTGAAGCCAACCATGGAAGAGGACACGGCGTTGGAACAGCAGAAACAGGATCATTTCGCTAGGCTCCTGATGGCGGAGGCAGTACGTCAGCTTAAGTAGGTTCCAAGAACGGTGCTCCTTGTCGATGCTAACATCATGCGTCGACCGGATAGCCGAGAGCGACTGCACTAAGTCCTTTTAGGGCCTTCGGCCCGCGAAACCTTATGAAAGTCGTGTCTGTAACCGCTTTGTTTTCAGCACGGGGACCTCTCTTTTCGACTCTGGCGAAACTCAGATGCGCGAGATTCCCAAGCGGCTTTACGGCCGCGCATTGAAGGCGCAGCTCCTGTTTGGTCTTTTTTCGTCCCAGCTTCTTCGGCTGGACGCGCACTCTGTTGCCCATCAAGTCCGGTACTCTCGTGGCTCTCGATCTTCACTGTGCTCCTCTCTGGCAAATACCTAAACTTTAGATTCGATCTCAACCCGTACTCCACATTCCTCCAGCCGGTCCACCAGGTCGCGCACGCTCGTCGCCGGATTTCCATAGACGCTGCCTCCAATTGGAACTTGGCGGAAGCCGCAACGTCATTATTCGCCGTGAGTTGGGTATCGAATGTTTGGCTTCGACTCCCACACGCTTCCTTCTAACATTTCTAACAATTGGTTTGGAGGGCGGTCGGTAACGCCTTCCGCCAGCGAGACTTAGAAGTGAGGGATGCAATTTCGATCCCCACCGCCCCTACCAAATCCTCAATGTTTTGACGGGTTTCTTCTGCCTATGGCCAGCGTATCGTGTTCCGCGGACTTTACTGCACAACAAGAGCATTCTCAAGCGAATAGGTTTGACCATCCGGATTGGTCAAGCTGATTGCTGTGGCTCCCGCCACCAAGTTCGGCACCGTGCAGGACAACGTTTCACTATTGACAACGCTGCAAATGGCAGCCTTGCCCCCAATTGTTGCCGTTATGCCACCAACGAACCCACTGCCACGCAGTTGAATCATCCCTCCGACCGATGCGTTCGCCGGCGACACGGGCCCCACTGCGAGAGGTACTACACTCAGCTCGAAGTAACCAACCCCATTTTGCAGCGCGCCCAAAATCTTTGAACCCGATGGGTCGATGGCCAGCGGCTGCGGCCCACCGATAATCG